>CAYSRK010000049.1:0-6312 GCA_964433385.1 uncultured Spirochaetales bacterium | reverse complement strand
ATTTCCGTCCGTCCGCTTACCCTGCAGAGGCTGCGGGAGTACGAAACGCTTCGTGACCTGCCTGCCGAGGACGCCACGACCTGCGCGGGGCCGCATCTTCGCTTCGGCACCGTAAGCATCAGGGAGCTGGCTTCTCTCTCCCGCAGTGAGAGCGCAGTCTACCTCGGGGAGCTTGTCTGGCGGGAGTTCTTCATCCAGGTGCTCTATCACTTTCCCCATTCTGCCGTGCGGAACTTCAGGCCGGTCTACGACAACATCAGGTGGCGCGACGGTGAGGAGGATTTCGGCCGCTGGTGCCGCGGGGAGACCGGGTTTGCCATGGTTGATGCCGGCATGCGGCAGCTCAACGAGACGGGATTCATGCACAACCGGGTCCGGATGGCAGCCGCGAGCTTTCTCTGCAAGGATCTGCTCATCGACTGGCGGCGGGGTGAGGAGTATTTCGCCGCAAAGCTCAACGACTACGAGATGGCATCCAATGTGGGCAACTGGCAGTGGGCTGCCGGTACCGGATGCGACGCAGTTCCCTACTTCCGCATATTCAACCCCGAATCGCAGCGGCAGAAATTCGACCCCGACCTCCGCTATGTCCGCCGCTGGATTCCTGAGCTCATGACAAAAGATTACCCGAAACCGATGGTCAGCCATGCTGCCGCCCGACTCCGGGCGCTTGATGTCTACCGTGCGGCCAAGGATGCCGGTTGAAACTCCCCTCATTCTCCGGTTGACGTTTTGACGGAACAGCAGTATTGTTACTTTGTATTACCTTTTCATGCTGAACGGAGGTGCTTATGGCCGGAAAAAAGGAGGAGATCATCACCTTCAAAGTTGATGAAAAACTCTCCCAGGCCCTTGAGGGCATAGAAAACCGCTCCGCCTTCATCCGGGGAGCTATCCTGGCTGCTCTCGGCAGCACCTGTCCGGTCTGTATGGGAACAGGGATTCTCACCGCCTCCCAGCAGAAACACTGGGGGAAGTTTCTTGCTCACCACCATGTCCAGCGGTGCAGAGTCTGCAATGAGCTGCACATCACCTGCGACTACGAACAGCATAAGGAGAAGCACCATGCATAGAAGAATCATCGTCTTGCTCATTCTCGCGGGAGCGGTCTTCGCCATGCCGCTGGCAGGGCAGGCTGCCGGAGACAGTTCCGATATTCACCCTCACTCCGGTATTCCCGAAACTATTCCTGAGATTGAGCCTGTCGTTCTGAAGCCGGGGGAATCGCTGCGTTTGACTGCATCAACCAGCATTATTGCTGATGTGCTGAAACAGGTTGCCGGCGAGTACGCCGATGTCTCCGTCCTGGTCAAGCCGGGGTGGAATCCTCATAACTACGAGGCCGCCCCAGGAGACCTGAGAACCGTCGAGGAGGCGCACATCGTATTTGTCAACGGCCTTGACCTTGAGGAGAACCTCCTTTCTGATATAGCGGCAGCGGCAGCGGGGTACATCGTTCCCGTCTCCGACGGGATAGATATCATCTATGCCGACGGACACGAGGAGGATGAGCACGGCCATGATGAGCACGAGGAGGAGCATGAAGAGGAGGATGACCATGACCACGGCGGGGTCGACCCGCACGTCTGGATGGATCCGGAGTCGGTGATTATCTGGACCCGGAACATTGCCGATGTCCTTTCAGCTGCCGACCCGGACAACAGTGCAGCCTATGCAAAGAACAGCGAGAGCTATATCGACCGCTTACGGGAGACCGATGCCCGGATCAGGGAGATGCTGAAAGCAGTTTCTCCGCAGCAGAGAAAGCTGGTACTCGACCATCACGCCTTCACCTATTTCGCCCGCGCCTATGGATTTGAGATTGTCGGAGCGGTAATTCCCGGGACAACGAGCAATGCCGAACCTTCAGCGCGCGACATGGCAGCCCTGGTACAGGTGCTTCGAGAGCATCAGATCCCGGCGGTCTTTGTGGGGGAGACAGCCTCGGGCAACCTGAAGAGGCTGACCGAAACTCTCGTACAGGAGACAGGCAGCATCAACGGCAGGGAAGTGCAGATCATAGAGACGGTTACCGGAGCCCTGACGCAGGCAGGGGAGCGGGGAGAGAGCTACATTGATCTGATGCTCTACAATGCCGAGATGATTCTCAAGGGCCTGGGAAACTGAGCATGGTCCATACCCATCCGTTCAGCTACGGCGGACGCTGCACCATGCCGCCTGATGTCTCGCAGCCGGCGCTCAGGATTACCGATGTATCCTTCCGCTACCCGGGGACTTCCGTCGATGCGCTCAAGGGGATCAACTTCACCCTCGAACCCGGAGAACGGGTAGCCCTTGTCGGACCGAACGGTTCGGGCAAGTCTACCCTGCTGAAGCTGATCATCGGTCTCGAACAGCTGCGCAGCGGGTCGATCATGGTCTACGGCCACTCTGCCGCCTCCTGCCGCCACCGTGCAGCTATCGTTCCCCAGCGGGCCGCGGTGGACTGGCAATTTCCGGTTACTGCGCGTCAGGTGGTCATGATGGGACGCTACGTCCATCTCGGCTGGACCAAACGGCCCCGGCCGGCTGATGTCGAGGCGGTTGATAAAGCGATGGAAATGATGAAGATCGTCAGTCTCGCCAACCGCCAGGTGGGGGAACTCTCGGGAGGGCAGCAGCAGCGGGTGATGATTGCCAGAACCCTCGCCCATGATGCGGATCTGCTGCTCCTTGACGAACCGCTCAACCATGTGGACCTGACCACCCAGGAGCTGATCTTTCATACAATCGAGGCGCTTTCCCTGGAAGGTAAGACCGCGATTGTCAGTACCCACGACCTCGGACTGCTTCCGGTCCACTTCTCGCGGGCCCTGTTTATTGACGGAACCATCATAGCCGACGGTGAGGTCAGCGAAGTGCTGACCCCGGAGACGATAGCCCGGGCCTACGGCCTTGAATACCACGGACATCTGGAGGAGGGGGCATGGCTGCATGGCTGATTGAACCGCTGATGTACGGATTTATGCTGCGCGGGCTCGCTGCCGGCATACTCGCCTCGATAGCGTGCGCCACACTCAGCGGTTTTGTTGTCTGGCGCGGAATGGCTTTTGCCGGAGACGCCGTCGCCCACTCCATCCTGCCGGGAATCGTGCTCGCCTATATCTTCGGGTTCAGCATGTTCTTCGGAGCCATTGCAGCCGCGGCAGTCGCCGTTGCCGGGATAGGCATCCTCTCCCGCAGAAGCGAGCTGCGGGAGGATACGGCGATAGGGGTCATGTTTGCCGGACTCTTTGCCCTAGGCATTCTGCTGCTGAGCAAAGTTGCCGCATTTCAGGACCTGAGCCATATCCTTTTCGGCAATATCCTCGGGGTCAACAGGACCGACCTGATTATCATGGCCGTCATCTCAACGGCAGTCATCCTGCTTGTAGCGCTCTTCTACAAGGAACTGCTGGTCACCAGTTTCGACCCCTCCCATGCGGTGGCCATCGGACTCTCCCCGGAGCTGATCCGCTACGGGCTGCTTGCTGCGATCGCCCTGACTACCGTCGTCGCAGTGCAGACGGTAGGCGTCGTGCTGGTGCTCGCCCTCCTGATTACCCCCGCGGCCGCGGCATCTCTGCTCTCGAAACAGCTGAGAACGATCATCCCTCTGTCCATCAGTTTCTCCATCGCATCCACCTTCGTCGGTTTCTACAGCTCCTACTACCTCGACCTCTCCTCCGGACCGGCAATCGTGCTGACGCTCAGCATCATTTTTGCCTTCAGCTGGCTGTTCGGAACCGTCAGGAACCGGCGCAGGCGAAACAGGGCGTAAACTGAACACTCCGCTGCAGCCGCTTTTTTTGGAAACTTCTTTGTTTTTATCACTTCCGTAGCTATATTCTCTGCATGGACCGAACCGAGATGCTCGAAGCACCGGTCGGCCGGCTGCTTCTGAAGATGGCAGTACCGGCTGCAACCGGCTTCTTTTTCAATACCATGTTCAATGTCACCGACACGTTTTATACCCGGTTTATCTCCCCCGACGCCCTTGCCGGCCTCGGGCTGAGCTTTCCGATCTATCTTATCTTCATCTCTGTCGGTTCCGGGCTGGGCAATGCCGTTCAGGCTCTCAGCGCCAACTCCCTGGGAAAAGGGGAGGAGAAACGTGCCGCGCTTCTCGGGATCTCCGGACTGATCCTGGCGGTAACTGCCGCAGCCTTTGCCGCTGCAGCCGGTTTCCCCCTGCTGTTGCGCATTATTGCCCTGATGGGCGCCTCGGGAGAACCGCTTACCCAGGCTCTCTCCTACACGCGGGTTATTCTGGGAGGACTGGTTTTTTTTACGGTCAATGCGGTGCTCAACGGCATCCTGAGTTCCCGCGGCGATACCCGAAGCTACCGCAATGTCCTGATCATCGGTTTTTTTGCAAACCTTGCGCTTGACCCGCTGTTCATCCTCGTGCTGGGGATGGGGACCGCCGGAATCGCCCTGGCGACGGTTATCGTGCAGGCTGCGGGAACAGGGTACCTGTTTCTGCGGGTACGCAGGCTGCGCCTGGGCAGTGAGGCGGGGCACCCGCGCATCAGCACCTCAGTCCGTGAATGGGGTGGGATTCTCTCCCATGCCGTACCGGTAAGCCTCAACACCATGACAGTCGCCCTCGGGGTCTTCGTTATCAACTACTTTCTGGTCCGTTACGGCTCTCATGCCGCCGTTGCCGGCTACGGGGCGGCAATCAGGATTGAACAGGTTTTTCTGCTCCCCGTCATGGGCCTCAATACCGCGGTCCTCACCCTTGTCGGGCAGAACAACGGGGCCGGCAGAATAGACCGGGTGAGGAAGAGCTGGCTCACGGGACAGCTCTACGGCTGCGCGGTCATGGGGGTAGGGTTTCTTATCCTCTTTCCGCTGCGCTCCTTCTGGGTGGGGCTCTTCTCCCCCGACCCTGCCGTAACGGCCGCCGGCTCCGGCTACCTCTCGATTGAAGTCTTCTCCATGTTCTCCTACGTCTTTCTCAATATGGGGGCAGCAGCCCTGCAGGGACTGCGTAAACCGGGCTTTGTCTTCCTGATCGGTCTCCTCCGCCAGATCGTTCTTCCTCCGCTCGTCTTTTATCTTCTCGGAGACTTGTTCAACATGGGTGTCTGGGGTGTCTGGTGGGGACTCTTCATCATTCCGACTCTGGCTGCGGCAGCAACCGTACTGTATACCCGCAGCCGCATGAAAGCGGCTGCAGCATAAAGGAATTACCATGAACAGAAAGAGAACCATGCTGATCGGATCCCTGATCGGTGATGCATATGCCCTGGGAACCCATTGGATCTATGATACTGCCGTAATTGACACCCTCACGGATCAGCTTGAGGGGCTTATGGATCCGGCGGTGCCGCGGTTTCACCAGAACAGAAAGGCGGGAGAGCATACCCACTACGGGGATCAGACCCTTCTGCTGCTCAGATCGGTCGCTGCGGAGGGAGAGTTTTCCCGCGACCGGTTCGCCCGGGAGTGGCGGGAGATGATGAGCAGCTACGACGGATATAGAGATCACGCGACCTCCCAGACCCTCGCGGACCCTGAAGCAGGTTCATCCTCGGATGATCTCGGGGGCCCGGCCAGGATTGCTCCGCTGGTCTTCCGATACTGGGATGAGCCGGAGCGGATGATTGCATGCGCTGAGGAGCAGACTGCCGTTACCCACAACAGCGCAGCCGCCCGGGAGACTGCTCGCTCTCTCGCCGAGATTACCTGCAGAGTCATCGCGGGAGCCTCACCGGCTGAGGCGGTGAGGGAGCATGCCCGGGATGGCGGCAGCGGTGAATCGATCAGGCAGCTGGTGCAGACAGCGGCTGATGCCCCTATCGGGGATTCGCGGGGTGCCGTGCTCGGGTTCGGGCAGATGTGCAGCATCCGGGGAGCGCTGCCCTCCGCTTTAAGCATCATTCTCGCCTGCGATACCGATCTCAGGGAGGCGCTCCGCCGGAACGTGCTTGCCGGAGGGGATTCCGCCGCGCGCGGCCTGGTGATCGGCATGGTTATCGGTGCATCAGGCGCGCAGGTCCCGGATGAGTGGCTCAGGCAGTACCGTCACCTCACCGAGGTTTCAGCCCTGCTTGATCGGCTGGAGAAAGCAGGCTCATAGCGTACGCATGCAGCAGAAATTCCTACAGGGAATTGACCGCCGCTTCTTGCCGGACGGCCAGGTTATGCCTATATTACTTCACAACACTGCCCGCCAATACAGAGGATGGGCTCAGTCAGTGAAAACTGAGTTCAGCGCTGAACGCGGGAAAGACACAAGGGGGTAATTATGGCTGATAAAAAGAAGGCGCCTTCTCCCGGAGGGGCAGGAGCGAAGAAACCTGCCGCTGCCGGCAAACCTGCCGC
>CAYSRK010000048.1:0-5761 GCA_964433385.1 uncultured Spirochaetales bacterium | reverse complement strand
AGCTTCGGCGATTGGAACAACTCCACGCTGTTCACCAAGTTCATCAATCAGCCGTACCTCAGGTATCCTGATCTGATTGTTGATTCTCTGTTTTTTTGCAGCCAATCTTCCTCCTACTGTTTTCCAGACAAAACAATGCATACAACGGGGCGGGCTTACAGGCCGCCCTCTCGGTCTCAGCATGAGACACGCTGCTCTCCGGCTTCAAGCCGGAGAACACATGGAAATATATCACGAACCTGATAATGAGTCAAAGGGGACCGAAGACGACCAATATCGGGCTGACCGTTACGCTTTCCCCGCAGATCCGAGGACCTCAATATTTTTCCGCTTGTACATCTCTTTGAGCGTCTCTCGAGCAGGACCGAGGTACTTGCGCGGATCAAACTCGCCCGGTTTTTTTGCCAGCGTCTCACGAATGGAGGCAGTCATGGCCAGGCGGCCGTCTGAATCAATGTTGATTTTGCATACCGCTGATTTCGCCGCTCTGCGAAGCTGCTCTTCGGGAATCCCCACTGAATCCTTCAGCTCTCCGCCGTACTGGAGAATCTTCTGTACGTACTCCATCGGAACTGAAGAGGAGCCGTGCAGGACGATCGGAAATCCGGGCAGCCGATTTTCAATCTCTTCAAGAATATCAAACCGGAGCGGAGGGGGAATGAGCACGCCGTCCTCATTTCTTGTGCACTGCTCGGGTTTGAACTTGTTGGCGCCGTGGCTTGTGCCGATGGAGATGGCGAGTGAGTCAACCCCGGTTTTGGAGACAAAATCTTCCACCTCCTCCGGCTGCGTATAGGTTGAATGTTCGGCGACCACTTCGTCTTCAATACCGGCAAGCACGCCAAGCTCTCCTTCAACGGTGACTTCGCGCGGATGAGCATATTCAACCACCCGTTTCGTGAGAGCAACGTTCTCTTCGTAGGGCAGGTGAGATCCGTCGATCATGACCGAAGAAAATCCGTTGTCGATACAGTCCTTGCACGTTTCAAAGCTGTCGCCGTGGTCGAGGTGCAGTGTGACCGGTATGCTGTATCCGAGCTCCTCGGCGTACTCAATCGCTCCTCGAGCCATGTTCCTCAGGAGATTGATGTTTGCATAGTCACGGGCGCCTTTTGAGACCTGCAGAATAACCGGCGAACGGGTTTCTACACAGGCCTGTATGATAGCCTGCAGCTGCTCCATGTTGTTGAAGTTGTAGGCGGGTACGGCATACCCGCCGGCTACGGCTTTTTTAAACATCTCGGTGGTGTTCACAAGTCCCAGTTCTTTGTAGGAAGTCATTTGTTACCCCTTGTTTCCAATGATAGAGAATTTCTTATCTGCTGCTGTCCTAGTCGAAGGTAGAAGGAGAGAAGCCAGCAGGTGCAGCCGTCTTCACGGCAACGTCATTCCACTGAAACACCCCCTGTAAGGTGTTTCCTCGTTAGAAATTACCCTATTCCCTCATTATGGTCAATACGGAAGTAGGAAAGGCCGGCAACCTTTTTCAGTTTCCCGCGTTGCAGAAGAGCATAAAGACAGCTGCTCTGCTGATTGACCGGCGAGCAAGGCGGCTGGTAGAATCTGCACATCGTATGCCGGGGAGGAGTGTGCCGTGTTCGGGGGAGTAAACGCAAAGTATGCAGGAAAGAGAGCTGCAGCAGTGCTCCCTGTTCTTATAACCTCGCTGGCGCTGCTGAGTTCCTGTTCACCGGGACGTACTGAACTGCTGTACATCATGGATCCGGTGTATGCCGACCTGACGGCAGAAGCGTATCAGGATGTCCGAAAGGAAGCCCGCAGGGCCGGGGTCGAGCTGACCTTCCTCGTCTATGCCGATGTACCTTTGAATCTGCCTGAGCGGAACAATGCGGGTTATGAAGGGGCCGAGAAGATCCTCGATGAAATCAGGGATCTTTCCCCTGAGGATAGGGTACTCATCTCTCCCCTGCTTTCAAACCTGCTGCTTGCAGATGTGCAGGAACCGGATCCGGTGACTGCGGCTCTGCGGCAGATTCCTGCAGAGCAGGTGATTGTCTGGGTTCCCGACGCCTCTGCTGCAGCCGGGTCCGGCCATCCGAGGATCGTGCGCAGCAGAACTGAGGCCTGGCTGCTGGCAGGCTCATTCGTGCGCTCATCTGAAACACAGGCTGCGTTTATCTCACTTGAGGGGGACGTGCTGGCGGAACAGTATGCCGGAGCCTTCCTCCCCGCTGTTTTTCAGGCTGAGCACTACCGGGTCTCCCGCCGATCAGGGACACAGGAACTGCGGTCACTGGTGAACCGGCTTTCCGGTTCAGGAACAGAGACGGTCGCCATCTATGCAGGAGAACTGACTCCCGTTATACTTGAACTGGTCCTGGAGAGGGGAATGCGGCCTATTGCTGAATTTGCCTCAGCTTCAGCTGCCGCAGCGGGCGCTGCAGCCATTATCGAGGATACAGCTTCCGTTCTGCTGCATGTGTTCGAGCTTGCGGCACAAAATTCGAGCAGCGGCCGTGGCGGCGAACCGGCTGTACTCTCAACTGTCTGGAAGATTATTCCTGCCCAAGAAGGAGTGTTGTAATGGGTTGTACATCTGGAAAAAAGATCATGCTGCTTTGTGTGCTTCTCATCGCAGCCAGCACAGCAGCCGCGGTGAATCTCGCAGCTGCCGACTTTTCCACTGGAGCCCGACTCGGTCTCGAACCGGATCAGGGCGGAACTTACCGGGGAACTGCCGGAGTGGACCTGCGGGTGATCGGGGGAAGGGGCTGGTCGGCTTCCAAACTTTCAGTTGATTATCTGGGAGCAAATTACCGCGGATATGCAGGAAATACTGCCGGGAACATGTTCATCCTGTCAAGTTACGCTCTGGTTCAGGCTTCACTGTTCTACGGCGACCTGACCTTTTACATCGGTCCGGGCACCAGCCTCTACATTATACCAGGCTCTCCTCCGGTATCAGGATCCACCATAGGAAATGATGCATTGATTCACAGCCTATTCGGCGGCGCGTATACGCTGTATCCGCTTCAGTTCTTTGCGGAAGCGGAATTCGACATGCCGTTTACCGGGGGATTCTTTTCAGATTTCAACCGGCCGAGGGTCCGCATCGGCGTCAGCGTTCTCCAGTAATCTGCGGAAGTTGCTGAGCAGCTGCAGCTGCAGCTGCGGCAGGCTGACTCTGCGTACTGTCGCTGCCGTACTGTAGATGTGGGGCATGTTGGCAGGTGTATTTACCGTGCCGCGGACTGCCTGCGGCGCCAGGTAAGGGCTGTCAGTCTCCAGCAGGAGCCGGTCCTCAGGAATTCCGGCAAGCACATCACGCAGCCCGCCGTTCTTTTTATAGGTGATAGTTCCCGCAAATGAGATGTAAAAACCGGCGTCAAGAAAGCTGCGGGCTGTTTCCCAGTCCGATGAAAAACAGTGGATGATACCGCCGGGGCTGTGAACACCGGTGAGCACCTCCGCCGTCTCACGGTCGGCGCTGCGATTGTGGATGATGACCGGGAGACCGTGAGCGGAGGCTATTTCTATCTGGGCTCTCATAAGCTCAATCTGATGCTGCAACGTTCCGTACTTCCAGTGCAGGTCGAGGCCGATCTCACCCACAGCAGCCGGGCGGTACACCCTGATCTCCCTGTCAAGGGTATCGAGAGCCTGGTTGAGCGATGCTCCTGCAGCCATCTGCTCAGCGAATCCGGGATAGATGCCGGCTGCAAGCCGGATCTTGGGGAACTCCTGCAGGAGCTCCGTCCTGACCCCCATATCCCCCGGATCTATTCCGATATCGATGCCTCCGCAGAATCCTTCGCTGAAGAGTCTGTGAAAAAGTGAACGGACGTCTATCCCTCTTTTCTGCATATGGAGGCTGTGAAAATGTGAGTCTATCAGGTTGTTCATGACGGGAGCAGGATAGCGTAAATTATGGAATTGTACAATCAAAAGGCAGTTTCGAGTTGACCAACCGGTATCCCGGCAGTACTATGTCGATGTTCAACAGGTTCTGCGTACGGTCAAGTTCGCAGAAGCAGGCCGAAGTGGTGGAATTGGTAGACACAGGGGACTTAAAATCCCCCGGCTGAGTAAGCTGTACGGGTTCAAGTCCCGTCTTCGGCAGTGTAAAATGTTTTATAAGAAAGACTTGTTGATCTTCGGCTGTTTGCTTGGGGTCGACAAGTCGCCTCCAAAACCTCCAACTGTAGCATGGGTGTAGCATTTAGGTTCAACTTGTGCTACGCTTGATTTGGAGGGCAGACGTCGTGCGACACACCGAACTTCCCTTTTCCCTGTATCCCCGGGCGCGCAAGAAGGGAAAACCCATGATCTATGTGCGTTTCCGTGGGCCCGACGGCGAGTGGCTTCCGGGGCGATCGTCGGGACAGACGAGTCGAGACGCGGCGAAGCGCTGGGCCATGAAGGAGATCATGGACGGCAACGTCGTCGTCCGGCAGAACGTCAAGTTCAGCGAGTATGCCGACGGTTTCTTCGACTGGGAGGGAACGTACGTGAAGCGTGCCCGGACCAGGCAGCGGAAGAGCAGTCGCAAACTCGGCCTGACCAACATGGGGCACACCCACGCGGACAAGATGAACGCGTTCCTCAAGAATCACCTCATCCCGTACTTCGGTGACAAACGCCTTTCGAACTTCACCTCCGAGGATATCGAGCAGTGGATCGACTATATGTTGGAGACGCCGAGATGTGAGCTGCCGGCTTGCAAGAAACCAGATAAGAAGCCTTCCAAAGACGAACGTCCGTTGAGTCCGCGGTCAATCAACCACATGCTCATCTGTCTCCGGCACGTCTTCGGTCAGGCGAAGCGGGACGGCCTGGTCGCGAGCAATCCTTGCACTGATGTAGGATTCACTATCGAAGACAGCGCGGAGCGCGGGGTACTTACGCCAGAAGAGACGCTCAAGCTAATTGAAAGCCCCGCGAACTGGCCGAACTCTCGGGACTATCTGATCGCAAAAGTCTCGGCCCTTACGGGCATGCGGCAGATGGAAGTAGTCGCACTCAGGCGGAGGCACATTATCAAGGACACGAAGGTCGAGGAGTCGTGGGAGATGAAGTACGGCCTCAAGGAGCCGAAGAGCCGTGCCGGAAAGCGTCCGCTCCCGATTGCCCCGTCGCTCCGCAGCGAGCTCCTTGAGTTCATGAAGGAATCGCCGTTCAAGCGTGAGGACGACTTCGTCTTCTATTCCGCCGACCGGAGCAAACCGTACACGAACAATAGGGGCATCCTCGATTCGTTCTACGACGCGCTTGAGGCGATCGAGATCTCAGAGACCGAGCGGGAGGAACGGCATCTCGTGTTTCACAGCCTGCGACACTACGCGAACACGTACATGCGGCTGGCCGGTATTCCTGATTTCCTGATCCAGGCGTATATCGGGCATTCGAGTACGGCGATGACGGATCACACGAATATCCGTGACGAGGATTTTCAGCCGATCATCGATGCCCAGGAGCGGTTGCTGGCGAATAGGAAGGCGGGGTGAGGATACGTATGTCCAAAAGTGATTCCGCACTGAACATCACCATGCCTGGACCGGAGCACATGGAAATCATGGACTCCGCGCTCGGTGAGATACTGGGCGCATGTCCGCTGAGTTTTGCTGATATGGTCCCATCTGCCGTTCCCAAGAAACCCGGTGTCTATGTCATCACTTCAGTGCAGAACGGAGTCGAGACCGTATACTACGTGGGCAGGACAAAGAATCTGCGCCAGCGGCTGTATAACAATCACCTCATGGGACCGTTCACCAACGCGCGGCTCAAGAAGTACCTGGTTCAA
>CAYSRK010000047.1:0-2227 GCA_964433385.1 uncultured Spirochaetales bacterium | reverse complement strand
GTATCCGGTAATCCCGAACTCACCCGGGTCGATCACGAAAGTTCGGATGGTTCCGTCCTCAGCGAGTTCCCGCACGGAGGTAGTCGCAGCTATGCTGATCTCATCCAGATGGTCACAGGAGTGGACGACGAGAGCCCGCCTCACACCAAGGAGCCGCATGGTCTCGGCGTAGAGGTCCAGCAACTCTTCGGAGTAGACACCCGCTACCTGAAACTCAGGGCGGAGGGGGTTAACCAGGGGACCGATCATGTTGAAAAGTGTGCGCACCCGAAGTTCCTGCCTTACCCGCCCGACGTGGCGCATTGCCCGGTGAAAGAGCGGGGCGTAGAGAAACGTGAAACTATGTTCACGTAACGACCTTATACAGGACTCATATGGCTGCTCCACAGGAATGTTGAGTGCCTTGAGGAAATCGTAGCTTCCCGATTTAGACGAGACTGCCTTATTCCCATGCTTGGCTACCTGTACCCCGGCAGCCGCACAGACGAGAGCTGCTGCTGTCGAAATATTGAAGGTGTGCTGCCCATCGCCTCCCGTTCCGCAGGTATCGAGAAGTCCTCCTCCTGCGGGGGCAGCTCCCGTTTTTGCCAGCAGGACCCGGGCGAACTGGCTCAGCTCAGTCGGGGTCACCCCTTTTACCGCCATGGAGCCGAGAAATGCCCCAATCTGCCCGTCGCTCAGCTCCCCGTTTGTAATCTCATCCATGATCTCATAGGCCTCATCCCCGGTGAGATCCTGCCCCTCGGTGAGCTTCTTTGTTATGGCGGTAACCGGCGACTCTCCCCTCCTGCGGCTGAGGAAGTTCTGGATCATCTTCATGCCCTGCTGCGTGCCGATTGACTCAGGATGGAACTGGACTCCTTCAACCAGATACTCAGCATGGCGGATCCCCATTACCGCCTGATCTGTCTGAGCCCGCGCCGTCACCTCAAGATCAGCCGGTATTGCAGCCTGGTCCGCTGCGAGGGAGTGGTAGCGGACAACCGGCAGGTTCTGCGCTATGTTGCGGAATATGCCCTGGCTGTCATGGAGCAGGACGTCGGTCTTGCCGTGCATCACCGTCGGGGCCTGAATGATTCTTCCTCCGAACGCTTCAATGATTACCTGATGTCCGAGACAGATACCTAAAATGGGTATGCGTCCCGCGAAGGTCCTGACCGCCGCAAGGGAGACGCCGGCATCCTCCGGCCGTCCCGGCCCCGGGGAAATTACCAGATAATCGGGGGCGACAGCCTCTATCTCATCGACAGTCAGGCTGCGGCTGCGGCGGACTGTTACCTGCTCACCGCAGCGGCGCAGCAGGTCAACCACGTTGTAGGTGAACGAATCGTAGTTGTCTATCATCAGTACCATGAGTCGCCCCCTCCGATAGTCCGGATCACCGCCTGGGCTTTCGCCAGGGTTTCCTCATACTCCTTCTCGGGAACAGAGTCATACACGATGCCTGCTCCGGTCTGGATGTGGAAGATGCCGTCCTTGTAAAGCACCGAACGGATAATGATGCAGGAGTCGAAATTTCCGCTTATGTCAAAGTAGCCGATGAGACCGGCGTAGGGTCCCCGTTTATCAGGTTCCAGAGAGGAGATGATCTCCATCGCTTTAATCTTGGGCGCCCCCGATACGGTTCCGGCCGGAAACGCCGCCGTGATCAGGTCGATTGCATCAGCTCCCTCCCCAAGCTCACCCTCTATTTCCGAGACGATATGCATGACATGGGAGTACCGTTCCACCGTGAAGGTGCGTGAAGCCCGGACCGTTCCGGGCCGGCAGACCCGGTTCAGGTCATTGCGGGCAAGATCAATGAGCATCAGGTGCTCAGCCCGCTCTTTGTCGTCGCTCAGCAGTTCCTGCTCAAGCTGCAGGTCCTCCTTCCTGGTCTTCCCCCTGGGCCGGGTTCCGGCTATGGGCTTGATGGTCGCCACCCCTTCCGTGCAGCGGATCATCACCTCCGGACTCGCTCCGTAGAGAACGAAGGAGGAAAAATCGAGATAGAAGAGATAGGGTGAGGGGTTGGTCCGACGAAGCCGGCGGTAGGCTTCAAAGGGGGATGCGGAGGATTCCGCATCGATCCTATGGGACAGCACTCCCTGCAGCAGGTCCCCCCTGATCACGGCCTTACGTACCGCCGCGACCCCATCAAGGTAGTTCCGGCGGTTTTTTTCCAGGTCCAGGGAAACGTTCGAGATCTCTTCATCGCTTTGAAAAGCTCGGAAATCGGCATCAAAGA
>CAYSRK010000046.1:0-2261 GCA_964433385.1 uncultured Spirochaetales bacterium | reverse complement strand
AAGTACCGTACAGCACTTACACATAATGGAGGGTGATTGAATGAATGTAAGAAGAACTGCATTACTGTCATTGGTACTGATTGTACTGACGTTCGGCCTGGCCTTTTCCCAGGGTGCAGGCGACGCAGCGGCCGAGAAGCCGCTGACGTTTGTAACCTGCGTCAAGGCCTCAGGCTTCAACTGGTTCAACCGGATGGAGGAAGGGGTGAAACTGTTCGCCAAGGATACCGGTATTACCGCTTATCAGCAGGGTCCGTCAGCGTTTGACGCTGCGCTGCAGAACGCGGTCATGGCCGACATCATCGCGCAGAATGTGGATGCCATCTGCATCTCCCCGTTTCAGCCGGAAGCTATGATTCCCGAGCTGCAGAAAGCCAAGGATAAAGGCATCGTGCTGATAGCCCAGGAAGCATCGAACATAACCGACTATATCGATTATAATATCGAAGCCTTCCAGCCGGAAGATTACGGCAGGCACCTGATGGATCTTCTCGCTGAGGGAATGGACGAGAAAGGGGAATATGTTGTCTTTGTCGGCAGCCTCGGCTCCACCGCGCACATGGCATGGGTAACCTCAGCCATTGAGTATCAGAAGACGGAGTATCCTGACATGAAGCTCGTCGGAGACATCAACGAATCGGGCGATACAATTGAACGTTCCTATGCGAGAATGAACGAACTGCTCAAGACCTACCCCAATATTAAGGGAATGCAGGGTTCGTCAGCATTTGACGTTGTCGGAGCGGGACAGGCAGTGGAGGAGGCCGGTCTCAACGATCAGGTCACCGTTGTGGGAACAAGCCTTGTATCCTACTGCGGCGATCTGCTGAAAACCGGTGCGGTTGACGTCGCTACCGTATGGGATCCTCTCGTGGACGGGTATGTGATGAACACCCTGGCGAAGCTTGTTGTTGACGGTAAGCCGATAATTGACGGAATGGACCTGGGAGTTGACGGGTACAACGAAGTCGTCGTCAAGGGCAAGAATATCTACGGCCAGGCCTGGGTTGATATCACCGTGGACAACATGGATGAGTACAACTTCTAACCTGAGCATATCTGATTCAGCAGCGGGAAACGGTTCAGGCCGTTTCCCCGCTGAACTCTGCTGATGCCCGTCAGTAATGACGGGTGAATTACTGTACTGCGTAGAGAGGCTGTTTTGAACGACACGGTTATTAAGGCAGAGCACATTATCAAGCATTTTTCCGGTGTCCTGGCCCTTGATGATGTCTCGGTAGACATTGAAGCCGGCAAAAGCTACTGTCTCATCGGGGAAAACGGCTCGGGCAAGAGTACGTTCATCAAGATCTGCTCCGGGGTCTACAAGCCCACGAGCGGAACGATCACCATCGGTGAGAGGACCTACCGCCAGGGGCTTCAGCCTCATGAGGCGATCCGTGACGGCATCGATGTCATGTATCAGGATTTCAAACTCTTTCCCAACCTCAGCATAGCGGAAAACATCATGATAGACTCCGTTGCCGTAGCCCGATCACCGTATGTTTCCTGGAAGCGGCTCTACGAAAAGGCGGAGGAAGCGCTGGCCAGACTTGGACTGCATTTTGATATTCTCTGCCCCGTCTCATCCTGCTCAACTGCCGAGCGGCAGCTGATATCGCTCGCCAAATCGCTGATGAAACAGGCCAGATGCATTATCATGGATGAACCGACTACAGCACTGACCCGGAAAGAGGTCGATATCCTCTTTTCCACCGTACGGGAGGTCAATGCCAAAGGCATAACCACCCTCTTCGTCAGTCACAAGATCTCGGAAGTGATGGAGATTGCCGAGCACTTTGTGGTGCTGCGTAACGGAGTCAAGGTCTTCGACCGACCGGCTGAAGGGGTCAGGCGGTCCGATCTTGTTGCTTCCATGTCGGGCAGAACCTCCCTCGAGGGAGTCCGCCTCTTTGATCCCGAAAAGGAGACTCTTGAAAAGGAGCCGCTGCTGGAGGTGAGCAACCTGACCAGCGGCGCGTTTTCCGATGTCACCTTCACCCTGCACCGCGGTGAGATCCTCGGTATCACGGGGCTGATCGGATCGGGGGTGCAGCAGCTCGCTTCCGCGCTCTTCGGACTGGGTTCCTGCCAGTCGGGCTCCATCCGGATTGAGGGGAAGGATGTTTCCCTGTGCAGTCCGGAGGAGGCTCTGGCCCACGGGATAGCCCTGGTGCCTGCCGACAGGCTCCATGAAGGCCTGCACAACGAAAAACCGATTGAGGACAATATCGTCTCGGTGGTTGTTGACTCCTTCAGGA
>CAYSRK010000045.1:0-13923 GCA_964433385.1 uncultured Spirochaetales bacterium | reverse complement strand
GGACCCTGGAATCCTGGATGAACCGGATCTTAACCGTCAGATCCTTTACATGGAGGCGGATCTGGGGCGCAGGAAAGCGGAGGCGGCGGCTGAACACCTGCTTGCATGCAACAGCGCACTCACGCTCCATCTGCATCCGGAGAAACTGACAGCAGAGAGCTTTTTCTTACCCGATGCTGCAGCCGAAAGAGCCTCACCGCCGTTAGCTGACGCTCCTCTTTTTGTGATCTTCGACTGTCTGGACTCGTTTGAAGCCCGGTATGAACTTGAGCTGATACGCAGACGGTACTCCGTCCCTCTGTTTCACGGGGGAGTGGAAGGCTGGTATGGACAGGCGGCAACATTTCTTCCCGGAAGTCCGGGCTTCACAGGACTCCTGGGGCCGGAATTCAGACACCTGCCGAAGGCGGCAAAACCGATCCTGCCGCAGACTGTTGCAGCTGTTGCTTCCTTTCAAGTGGGAGAGTACGTCCACTGGTGCCTGAACCCGGCTAAGACCCCACTTTCAGAGGCGCTGCTTGTCTACGACGGCAAGTCCATGAAGACAGACCTGATAACCCTCTCCCCTGAGGGAGAGGAGCAGTATCACGGGTCTGCTTCAGTTTAGAGGATGTGTTTGAGAAAGGTGCGCGTACGCTCCTCTTTGGGTTGAGAGAAGAGGGTATCCGGCGGGCCTACTTCAATAATCTCGCCGTCATCCATAAAAACCACCTTGTCAGCTGCCGCACGGGCAAACCCCATCTCATGGGAAACTACAAGCATGGTCATCCCCTCACGGGCAAGGTCAAGCATGACGTCAAGCACCTCTTTGATCATCTCCGGGTCGAGGGCGCTTGTCGGCTCATCGAAGAGCATCACCTTCGGCTCCATGGCCAGTGCGCGGGCGATTGCCACCCGCTGCTGCTGTCCGCCGGAGAGCTGACCGGGGTAGGCGTTCTCCTTCTCGGAAAGACCCACTTTTTTCAGGAGCTTCCGGGCCTGCTCCTGAGCCTCAGCCTTGGTCACCTTCTTGACCGTCAGCGGAGCTAGGGTAATATTGTCGATTACCTTCAGGTGGGGGAAAAGATTGAAGCTCTGAAAGACCATCCCGGCCTCCTCCCGGATCCTCCTGATATCGCTGTCATTTGAGGTAACCTCATCATCATCAATCCAGATCCGCCCGGAGGTGGCGACCTCGAGTCGGTTGACGCTGCGCAGCAGTGTGCTTTTTCCGCTGCCCGAGGGGCCGATGATGAGCACCACCTCTCCCTTGGCGACATTGAGGGTGGCGTTGCGGACAGCGTGGATAGAGCCTTTAAAGGTCTTACTCAGATTTTCAATGCGAATCCGGTACTCACTCATTCTTCATCCTCTCCTCCATAAGGGCGACGGCCCGGGACAGGACCAGGGTTATGACCAGATAGATAAGGGCTACGACGAGCATGGTTTCCAGAGATAGAAAGGTACGGGATATATACTCCCTTCCCCTGCGCAGAATGTCGCGAAGGGCGATTACCGAGACGAGGGAGGAATCCTTGAGCATGGCAATAAACTCGTTGCCGATTGCCGGCAGGATGATCTTCATCGTCTGGGGAAGGATCACCTTGCGCATCGCCTGTGAGCGGGAGAGACCGAGCGCTATGGCAGCCTCCATCTGTCCCTTGGGAATAGCCTGGATCCCGGCCCGGAATATCTCACCCATATATGCGCCGTAGCAGATCGAGAGGGCAATTATGGCGGCAATCACTCCCTCCAGGCGGAAGAACTTTCCCAGGGCGTAGTAGATGAATATCAGCTGGACAAGCAGGGGTATACCCCTGATGAGTTCAACGTACACACCCGAGAGCGTGTTGAGAATCCGCGAGCGGGAAACCTGTCCGAGTCCGCAGAAGAGACCGAGCACCAGGGAGCCGAGAATAGCAAATACCGTCACCTGGAAGGTGACGGGAACTCCCTTGACGGTGATCGCGAAAATATCGCGAAAAGGGGCAGGCCTGGCAATTATGAGAACCAGGAGCAGGATCAGAGAGAGAACAAAGGTGAGTCTCCAGGAGTTGAACACCAGCGAGTTTCCCCGATTAGGGATCAGGGCTCCGTCGGTTACATCGATGTGCGCTGCCGAAGCAGCGCGTTCATCTCTCCTGCGGGGAAGCTTATCTATCTCAGCCATTTAGTGACCAGCTCATCAAGAATACCCGCTTCGCGGACTGCATTGAGGCTGTTGTTGAGAGTGGCGAGCAGTTCAGCATTTCCCTTTTTGACAGCGATACCGTAAAACTCTTCCGTAAAAGGTTCCCCGACTATCTTAAGGGCTCCGGCATAGGCATCGTTGAGCAGAACATAGTCAGAGGCGACAGGGGAGTCGCAGACAACGCCGTCAACGTTTCCGTTCATAAGATCTTCAACTGCGAAACCGACCTCATCGTATGCTCTTCTGATCACCCCGGGAAAGCTGTCAAGCGCGAAGTCACCGGTAGTTCCGTTCTGGACACCTACCCGTTTGCCGGTCATGTCGGCAAGGGAGGAAACACCCTGCAGTTCATTCTTCACGATCAGAATCTGTCCAGCGTTGATATAGGGATCGGTAAAATCCATTTCAACTTTTCTCTCATCAGTGATGGTCACGGAAGAACAGACCGCATCGTAGGCTCCGTTCTTCAGGCCGGCGAAAATCCCGTCCCAGGCGGTATTGCGGATTTCAACCTCAAATCCGCCGGCTTCAGCCATCGCGTTCATAAGGTCAATGTCAAACCCGACCAGATCACCCTTCTCATCGATAAATTCCATCGGCGGCCAGGTTGCATCGGTGGCGAACACGATCGTGTTGGAATCAGCCTCTGCTGCGGCGAAGAGGGCGGAAGCGCTCAGCAGCAGCACGGCAAGTGCAGCAAACACATACTTTCTCATCAAAGTCTCCTTATTGCAGTGATATAAAAACATTACTCAGCCAATGATAAATGATCAGGCGGTCTTTAGTCAATGAAAATGAATAAATATACAGGTAAACAAGGTTGGTTATACGCTAAAATGAAGACTGCATAGTTTTGCAGAAAATATACGGACAAAAAGGGCTGCATCAGCCCGGGGAAAGCAGGAGATAGTGGACAAAGAAAGAAGAAGCGATGCCGAAGATGATGCCGGCGGTAACCTGAGGGTAGGTGTGGCCTAGCAGCGTCTTGAGGTCCTCAGTCTGAAACCCATGTTCAAACGCCTCTGTGAGGAGCCGGCTCCACTCGTTGAGCACCTCGGCATGGCGGCCGGCTGCCCTTCTGATTCCCACGGCATCGTAGATAACGATGATCGAGACGACCAGCGAGACGGCAAATAATACACTTCCCATCCCCTCGATGACCGCTACCGATGTGGTTACTGCAGCAACCGTAGCACTGTGAGATGAGGGCATCCCCCCGGTGCTCAGAGCGCTTTTCAGGTCAGCTCTGCCGCTTATGATAAGGCTGAACAGAATTTTAAAGAGCTGCGCCCCGGTAACGGCAATAAAGGCAGATATGAATGTCGGATTGGCCAACAGCTCCTGCATGCGCTGATTATACGCACCAGTAAACCAAATGTAAAGTTCTAATCGGATGAGCCTTACAGCTCACTTTCCGGCCAGGCGGAGATACACAGAGCGCACGGCATCTTGAAATTCCTTGCGGCGGGAGATATAACACCAATACGATGACGAGACGAAGCTACTCCCCGCTGCCGCTGCTGTTTTCCATCTCCTTTCTCGGACAGTTCTCCATGGCTGCCGTTAATCTAGCCCTCATATTCTATGTAAAGCAGCGGTTTCTTCTCGAGCCTAAAGCCATAGGGCTCCTGACTTCGCTCTGTCCTGTCAGCTACTTTACCGGTCTGCTCCTCTTCAGGCGCCTCTCCTCGCGCATGCGTCCCCCGCTTACAATCCTCACAGCTTCATCGGGCATGGCCCTCAGCGGAATCCTGATTCTCGCAGTCGATACCGTCGCTCCGGTCTTTATCCTCTATACGCTCTACGGCCTGAGTATGGCGCTCTACTGGCCGCCAATCATGGGGTGGCTTTCCCGTGGAACAGAGGGAAGAGGACTAGGCGGCAGGGTGGCGCGTTTCAATGTCTCCTGGAGCAGCGGAATCATACTCGGCCCCTACGTTGCCGGCCTTCTGGCTGAATCCGGAGCGCGCTCGGCAGTCTGGGGGGCCAATGGCGCCATGCTCGCCGTCCTCGCTGCATCTGCGGCAGCTCTGGGCGTACGGCAGTTCCGGGATACCCCCAGCGCAAAACTGCACAGGGAGAGCGGAGCCGACCAGGGAAGCGGGACGCCTCTGCGATTCATCTGCTGGATCGGCATTTTCTACGGCTACGCTGTATTCGGTGTTATCTCCAATGTCTTTCCTGTCTATGCGCAGGACCTCCTCGGCCTCTCGGAGGGATCAATCGGACTGATGCTTCTCATCCGTGCTCTCGTGACCACGGTGCTCTTTCTGGTCCTCGGGAACTGTACGTTCTGGCATTTCCGGCTGCGCTGCACGTTCGGTTTTCAGCTGCTGCTTGTGCTGTCCCTTGGCGCCGCACTGCTGGTGCCGAACATGATCGGCCTTACCCTCTTTCTCCTTCTCTTCGGAGCAGCGTTCGCAGGACTGTATACCGGCAGTATCTTTCATGGGGCTGCCGGAAGCAGGGACCGGGAGCAGCGGATGGCGATTCATGAAGCCTCACTGACTGCCGGACTGATCCTCGGAACGCTCAGCGGAAGCTGGATTTATCAGAACAGGGGCTTTTCCGCTGCCCTCACCGCAGCGCTCGTGCTGGTTCTCACAGCTGCGGCAGTACAGATTATCCTCTCCATCCGTACCGTAAGACCGGTCTCCGGCTGATCCTCCTAACAGCAGCCCGGCTTAACAGCAGCCCGGCTTGATAGAGGTAAAAGGATTGGATTATAATCACTGCAGGAAGATTGAATAAAGGATGGTCAGGTATGGGAAAAAACCTAACACAGAAGATTCTTGATGAGCACCTCGTTGACGGCATAAACCAGTCCGGAGAGGAGATCGGCATCCGCATTGACCAGACGCTGACCCAGGATGCAACCGGAACAATGGCCTATCTGCAGTTCGAGGCTATGGGATTTACCCAGCGACAGAACGAGCTCGCGGTGAGTTATGTCGACCACAACACCATTCAGGTCGGGTACGAGAATGCCGATGATCACCGCTATCTGCAAAGCGTTGCTGCCAAATACGGGATAATCTTCTCACGTCCCGGCAACGGCATCTGCCATCAGGTGCATCTTGAACGATTCGGCAAACCGGGAAAGACCCTGCTCGGTTCCGATTCCCATACCCCGACCGGCGGGGGGCTCGGTATGATCGCCATCGGAGCCGGCGGCATCGATGTCGCGGTCGCCCTCGGCGGAGGTCCGTTCTACCTGACTGCCCCGAAAGTGGTCAACATCAGGCTCGAGGGCGCGCTGCGCCCATGGGTTTCAGCAAAGGACGTCATGCTCACCGTCCTGGAGAAGTTCGGAACCAAAGGCAATGTAGCGACTGTCTTTGAGTATTCGGGTCCGGGAGTCGCCTCGCTTCAAGTCCCTGAACGCTCAACAATAACCAACATGGGAGCTGAATGCGGAGTCACCACCTCGATATTTCCCAGCGATGAGCAGACCCGTCTGTTTCTCAAAGCGCAGGGTAGGGAAGGGGACTGGAGTCCCCTGCAGGCTGATGAAGGTGCCCGTTATGATGATACCTTCGTTGTTGACCTCTCTACGGTGGTTCCCCTCACGGCCATGCCCCACTCACCGGGGAATATTGCAGAAGTTTCACAGCTGGCAGGAAAGAAGGTTGATCAGGTGCTGATCGGATCATGCACCAACTCCTCCTACGATGACCTGCGGACGGTGGCGAAGATCCTCAAGGGCGGTCACGTCCATCCCGGCGTGAGTTTCGGAGTTTCACCCGGCTCACGGGAGGTCCTGCTCATGCTTTCCCGTGACGGATACCTGACTGACCTGGTCGCAGCCGGGGCTCGAATTCTCGAGAGCGCATGCGGTTTCTGCATCGGCAATCACATGTCGCCGGGAACTGATGCCGTATCCCTGCGGACCTCGAACCGCAACTTCGAAGGGCGATCAGGAACCAAGTCAGCACAGGTGTATCTGGTCAGTCCGGAAACTGCCGCTTTATCAGCTCTTGCGGGCACATTCGTCGACCCGCTTTCCCAGCCGAGCGAAAAATATCCCCGCCGTGCCCTGCCAGAGTCGTTTCTCATCGATGACTCGATGTTCATATTTCCGCCGGAAGACGGCAGTTCGGTGGAGGTCCTGCGGGGTCCAAATATTGGAGAACCGCCCCAGAACGTTCCGATCGAGGGTCCTCTGGACGGGACTGCAGCGCTCAAGGTAGGTGAGAAGATCACGACCGATCACATCATGCCGGCAGGGAGCAGGCTGAAATATCGTTCAAATGTCCCGGCCTACTCGCAGTACGTCTTTGAACCGATCGACCCCGAATTTCCCGCCCGCGCTGCAGCAAACCGGGATGCAGGGCGCCACAACTTCATCATTGCCGGGAGCTCCTACGGACAGGGCTCAAGCAGGGAGCACGCCGCGCTCTGCCCGATGTATCTCGGAGTAAAAGCCGTTATTGCAGTATCCATTGAACGGATTCACATGGCGAATCTGATTAACTTCGGCATTGTCCCGTTTACCTTCACCCATGCTGAGGATTACGATGCTGTGGACCTCAATGATGAACTGTTTATCCCCGATGTGTATGCCGCGCTTGAGCGAGCAGCCGCAGCCGGAGAGCCGATAATTCTCTATAACCGGACAAACAGGCGGGAGATACCCCTCAACGGTCTTTTCAGTGCCCGACAGCGGGCAATTCTCCGGGCAGGTGGTCTGCTGCAGTACACCCGTTCCCTCAGGTAAGGGATGGGGGCGTACTGCAGCGCTCCGATTCTGCTCAGCCGAGCTTCATCCTCTTGACGGCCGCACGGGCGAATTCAAAGCAGGAAACTTCCTCGGCTCCATCCATGAGACGGGCGAAGTCGTAGGTGACGATCTTCTCGGCGATAGCTCCGCGGATTCCAGACTCGATCAGATCAGCCGCCTCATGCCAGCCGAGGTAACGGAACATCATCACTCCCGAGAGTATGACAGAAGAGGGGTTGACCTTGTCTAGCCCGGCATACTTCGGCGCAGTCCCGTGAGTCGCCTCGAATAGTCCGATCCCCGATTCGTAATTGATGTTCCCCCCTGGTGCGATACCGATACCTCCCACCTGGGCAGCGAGCGCATCCGATACGTAGTCTCCATTGAGGTTGAGCGTCGCCACCACATCATACTCAGCAGGTCTGGTGAGAATCTGCTGCAGGAATGCATCGGCGATAACATCCTTGATGATGATCTGCCTGCCGTTATCGAGCGTGATCCGCTGCCAGGGGCCGCCGTCAATTTCGCAGCCGCCGAACTCATCACGAGTAAGTTCATACCCCCAGTCACGAAAGCTCCCCTCGGTGTACTTCATGATGTTTCCCTTGTGAACCAGGGTTACGCTGGAACGGTTGTTGTCAACTGCGTCCCTGACTGCTGCCCTGACAAGCCGCTGCGTGCCCTCGCGGCTAACCGGTTTGATGCCGATGCCGGAACTCTCGGGAAAACGGATTTTCGCGAAGCGTTCGGGAAACTGTTTCTTGAGGAAGGCGAGCAGTTCGGCAGTATCCTCCTTGCCCTGCTGAAACTCTATACCTGCGTAAATATCTTCGGTATTTTCCCGAAAAATGACCATGTCGATCTTCTCGGGGCTTTTAACCGGACTCGGAACTCCAGGGTAGTAGGAGACCGGCCGCAGGCAGACGTACAGATCGAGCTGCTGTCTGAGGGCGACGTTGATGGAGCGGATGCCGCCTCCCACCGGGGTGGTAAGGGGTCCCTTAATTCCCACGTGGTGGGTCCTGAAAGCTTCAACTGTCTCTTCAGGCAGCCAGCTTCCGGTCTGATTGAACGCCTTTTCCCCGGCGAGCACCTCTTTCCAGGCAACTCTGCGCTGTCCGCTGTAAGCGTTCTCAACCGCCGCATCCATCATATACCGGGATGCTTTCCAGATGTCAGGTCCGGTTCCATCCCCCTCGATAAACGGTATTATCGGTTCATTGGGGACCTGCAGTTTTCCGCCGCTTACTCGTATTGTTTCTCCCATGGCTGCTCTTCTCTCCCTTGTATATACGTATCGTGTTCGTTGTCATAAGGCGTCAGGAGCCGGATCAGATCGACTCCTGCTGTTCTGCTCCCCAGCGTTCATTCGCGCTGTTCAATAGGCAGCACTGCCTTCGTTTGCGGACCGGTATAGATCTGACGGGGCCGCCCGATTTTTTCATAGGGGTCGTGGCTCCACTCGAGGTAGTGGGCTATCCAGCCGGGCAGGCGCCCGAGAGCGAACATCACGGTGTACATGTTCGTCGGGATACCCATTGCACGGAAGATAATGCCGGTATAAAAATCAACATTGGGGTACAGGTTCCGCTCGATGAAGTATGGATCGCTGAGGGCAACCTCCTCCAGCTGCACTGCCAGGTCGAGCAGCTGGTCGGAGTCTCCGAGATCTTCCAGCACCTCTGAGCACATCCTGCGGGCAATCTTCGCCCGCGGGTCATATGTTTTATACACGCGGTGGCCGAAGCCCATGAGACGGAACGGATCATCCTTATCCTTGGCCCGCTCAACGATATTCTCAAGGGAATCTCCCCGTTCGATAATACCCTCAAGCATTTCGATAACAGCCTGATTTGCTCCTCCGTGACGCGGCCCCCACAGGGCGCAGATTCCGGCGGATACAGCGGCATAGAGATTCGCCTCTGAACTGCCGATGAGCCTGACTGCGGTGGTGGAGCAGTTCTGTTCATGGTCAGCATGCAGTATCAGCAGCTTGTTCAACGCTTTTGCATGAACCGGATTCACCTCGTAGTGCTTCACCGGGGAGCTGAACATCATGTTGAGAAAATTTTCGCAATAGCTCAAGCGGTAGTCAGGATTGACGAAGTCCATTCCAGTCAGTTTCCGGTAGGTAAAGGCCGCAATAGTCCGCATCTTTGACAGAAGCCTGGTCACGTTGAGGTCCATCTGTTTCTCGGGGTCCTCCTCCAGGTCTATCTCCTGGTAGAAAGACTGCAGGGAGACTGACATAGCCGCTAGAATAGCCATCGGATGCGAGTGGTCAGGATAGTTCCAGAAAAAATCACGCATCTGGGGGTGAAGAAGGGAGTGCTGATTGAGCAGATCGGCATACTTCTTCCGTTCGGAGAGGTTTGGCAGATAGCCGTGCACCAGCAGGTAGGCAACCTCTACAAAGTCGCAGCTCTCCACAAGGTCCTCAATAGGGTACCCGCGGTACTGCAGAATCCCCTTTTCACCGTCGAGATAGGTGATGGAACTGCGGCAGGACCCGGTATTGCCGAATCCCGGGTCGTAGGTTATGTACCCGGTATCCCTGCGCATGTTGGTGATGTCGATAGAATGGCCGCCCATATTGTCAATGATGACTGAGGTCTCATAGAGCTTCTCCCCATCGACGTACAGTTGTGCTGTTTTCATCCTCCCTCCTTATACCCG
The DNA here is from genome assembly GCA_964433385.1 of uncultured Spirochaetales bacterium. Classification (GTDB taxonomy): domain Bacteria; phylum Spirochaetota; class Spirochaetia; order JABMQR01; family JABMQR01; genus M55B182. Next base: position 4,357 of record CAYSRK010000045.1, on the reverse strand, counting down.
TATTTCTCGAATCAGCGCTCACCGGGGAAGGTTTTTCCGCCGGAGAGGGCGTCAAGCGCGAGAATCAGCGACTGGGTTCCCGATTTCCCGTTTCCTGAGGCTTTGAGCGCCAGATAGAACTGATGGACCAGCGCAAGTCCCGGCAGGGCAAGCTCCATAGCAGCCGCCTCCTCGAGAGCGATACCCATGTCCTTGATGAAATGTTCCACATAGAAGCCGGGAGCAAAGTTTCCCGCTATGATTCTCGGTCCGTAGTTGGAAAGCGACCAGTTTCCCGCCGCTCCGCCGCTGATGGTTTCCAGCAGCACCTTCACGTCTAAACCGGCCCGGTATCCGTACAGCAGGGCTTCGCACATGCCGATCATGGTGCCGGCGATCATGATCTGATTCCCCATCTTCGTATGCTGACCGCTGCCCGCCGGCCCCTGGTAGACGATGTTTTTTCCCATCACCTCGAAGAGGGGAAGGACATAGTCAAAGACTTCACGGTCTCCTCCGGCCATAATAGTAAGACGCGCCTCACGGGCGCCGATATCCCCTCCTGATACGGGAGCATCGACCGCCGAACATTCCAGTTCAGCTGCACGGGCGTAGATACGCTGTGCGAGAGAAGGTTTCGTGGTGGTCAGGTCGATAAAAATCTGACCCGGTCGGGCGGCTTGAAAAACTCCCTGTTTACCGAAGTACACCTCCTGCACATCAGCGGGGTACCCGACTATGGAGCAGATAATGTCTGCTCCCGAGGCAGCTTCTCCGGGAGTATCACACCAGCGGGCTCCTTCTTCGATAAGGGGTTCGGCCTTGCTTTTCGTCCTGTTATACACTGCCGTTTCATAACCGGCTTGTATGAGGTGGCTGCACATCCACCTTCCCATAACTCCAGTGCCGATCCAGGCAATTTTTTTCTCGGTTACTGCGCCTCTGTTCATCTTTCACCCCCGTCATTCTCCTGATCAAACATGTACAACGGCGCCGCTCCATACAAGTACCGGCGTCGCTGCTGTGATTATAACGGGAAACGGTCTGTTTTCCAACACGTCAGCAGCCTTCCGCTGCTATGCCTCATGCTCCTGATCGTGATGATGGCGCCAGGTGTAGGGTGACTTCCTCCTGAGCACCAGGTTGTGGGCTTTCAGCCGGATTCCGTTTATATTTATGAACCCTTTGCAGTCAAGCGCGTTGTATCCGCCCTCTATCTCCATGCTCGAGAGGTCCTGATCGTAGAGTGAGGTGGGGGAGGTTCTTCCTTCACAGATGATATTGCCTTTGTAGAGAGCTAGATGTACTGTCCCGGTGATATCCTCCTGGCTTTTGTTGAAGGCGCTCATGAGAAAGTCCATCTCAGGCGAGAACCAGAGTCCGTTGTAGATGAGTTCAGAGAATTTCGGAGTCAGCATGTCGCGAAGGTGCATGACCTCTTTGTCCATGGCGATACCTTCCAAGTCCCGGTGGGCAGCCCAGAGTATCGTCCCTCCCGGGGTCTCATAGATACCCCGGGACTTTATGCCGACGTATCGGTTTTCCACCATATCGACTCTTCCGATCGCATGCTCGGCGCCGATGCGGTTAAGCTGCAGCAGCATCTCAAGCGGTGTTTCAGTGGTCTCCCCGGTAACCGTATCAGTGACGCGCACCGGTATGCCGTCAGTAAACTCGATCGATATATGGCCCTCAGTCTCGGGGGCATCGTGAGGGGAGCGGGTGTGGGAGTAGACCTCTTCAGGACAGCGCTGGGCGGGATCCTCGAGAATCCCCGCCTCGTGGCTGATATGGAGGATGTTCTCATCCTCGCTGTAGGGTTTCTTTGTGGAGGCTTTGATCGGAATATGATATTTTTCCGCGTAGGCTATCAGATCAGAGCGGCCCTTGAACTCGTTGAGGAAATCCGGGTCCTTCCAGGGTGCGATAATCTGCACCTTCGGCAGAAGCGCGTAGAATGCGAACTCAAACCGCACCTGATCATTTCCCTTGCCTGTGGCGCCGTGGGAGACGTAGGTAGTTCCCTCCTTGATCGCTATTTCTATATGCCGTTTAGCAATAAGCGGTCGCGCTATGGAGGTGCCGAGCAGATAGCGTCCCTCGTAGAGGGCATTGGCCTGCATTGCAGGGAAGATATAGTCGGCAACCAGTTCTTCCTTGAGGTCCTCTACATAGACCTTTGAGGCGCCGGTTGCGTAGGCTTTTTTCTCTATCTCGGCAAAATCCTCGTTCTGCCCCACATCAGCGACATAGGCAATGACGTCGAAACCCTTATTGTCGAGCCACTTCAGAATTACCGATGTATCGAGACCGCCGCTGTAAGCGAGCACTATCTTATGCTTTCCCATCTGTTCACCTCGTTATTCTCATGTTCAGGCTGAAGACGCAGCAGCAGCCTGAACATTTTATTGCATAATTATCAAAAAAAATCAAGAATTTATGAATAAATATACAAAATAAAGAACGTCAGAAGAAAAGCCTGCCTAACAGAAAATTTTTGTGATCATATGTACACTGTATCACTTTTATTGTATACAATAGTTGGATATACTGCGTACAGCACAGATTCTTTTTCACGGGAGCTGATATGATTGAAATACGGAACGTTTCCAAGACCTACAGTGAAGGCGGGGTGAAGGCAGTTGACGGGCTGAGTCTCACGGTCCCATCCGGGGAGATCTTCGGTTTTCTCGGGCCCAACGGCGCCGGGAAGTCGACAACCATAAAAATGCTCATCGGCCTGCTCAAACAGGACAGCGGTACTATTCTCATGAACGGGATCGATACAGGCGAGGATCTCATCGGCGTGAAGCAGATCATCGGCTATGTACCGGACGAGGCGCTGTTTTATGAGAAGATGAGCGGGCGAACCTATCTGCACTTTATCGCCGATGTCTTTCGGGTCGTGACTGAGGACCGGGACCGGCGTATAGATGAGCTGAGTCGTGAGTTTCTGCTGGCAAATGATCTAGATTCAGTGATATCCTCCTACTCACACGGCATGAAGCAGAAGCTGGGCATTATAGCGGCCCTTGTCCATGATCCGGAAATTTTCATTCTGGATGAACCGATGACCGGCCTGGATCCAAAGTCGGCGTTCATCCTGAAGAACACGATGCGTCGCCTCTGTGATCAGGGCAAGACGGTTTTCTTCTCAACACACGTCATGGATGTTGCCGAACGGATCTGCGATCGAGTGGCCATTATCCGTAAGGGGCGCCTGATAGCCTGTGCTCCCTTCGAGGAACTGAAAAAACAGTCGGGAGGAGCTAATTCCACCCTCGAGAACATATTCCTGGAGCTTACCGATGAAACAGATCCTGCTTCTGTTTAAAGCCTATATAGCTGGGGGATCGCTGCTCTCCCGTCTGAAAACTTCCAGTACGGTAAGGGATAAACGCCAGCGCTGGCTTCTTCCGCTTATTGCCGTGAGCCTTGTGGCTGCCCTCGGGTCCTACGGTTCCCTTCTGGTAGTCAACTACCGCAGTCTCTACCAGCTCGGAGCTATGTTCGGCCATCCCGATTTTCTCATCTACATGAGCATCTTTTTCAGCTGGGTCCTTACCCTGGTGCTGACCTTCACTTCGGCGATTTCAATATTCTACCGCTCCCACGACATCCAGCTGCTGCTCACGCTGCCGCTGAGGGATGTCTCCATCGTAGGCGCCCGTACGGCAGTCCTGTTCAGCACAGCCCTGCCGCTTCATCTGTTTATTTCTGTGCCGGCCCTTGCAGTCTTTTTAAGCCGTTACGGAGTGACTGTGGGCAATATTGCCGCCTCACTGGTGCTGCTGACAGTCGGACCGGCAGTTCCCACCATGCTGGCAGCCGGGGCAGCTTCGCTTATTATGCGCTCCTCACTGGGAAAAAAACGAAGAACGCTCTTTGAGATCTCCGGTATGGTGATACTTCTGATCGCAATCATTCTCTTTCAGTCGATGCTCACCAGAGTCTCCACGGTTTCTCTTGAGGGGGTCACCACTGAAGCACTGGAAAACGGGGGTTCAGCAGCCGGCATATACGGATTCCTTGCGCAGAGGATCGAACAGTTTTATACCGATTTTCCTCCCTTTGCCTGGATTTCAAAAAGTTTAGGCTCTGTTTTTCAAGTGTAGTGATATTTACTTGATATCCTTGTCCACAAGGTGTATACTTTACATATGTTAACCAATAAGAAGATACCGAGTACGGAAGAAATTATCGAAATACTCCGAAACTTACCAAAGGAAACCCTCGATAGCATTCTGTCCCAGCTCAAAAAAGAACCCACAATGAACAACGAATCGGAATCAACTGAAGCGCATGATTTAGTCTGTCCGCAATGTGGAAGCATTCATGTCAGAAAAAACGGTACGGTAAGACACAAACAGCGGTATAG
>CAYSRK010000044.1:0-2241 GCA_964433385.1 uncultured Spirochaetales bacterium | reverse complement strand
GAAATCATTGGAGATGCAGGCAACAGCATACGGTGCTGCATAAGATAGGAAGAGAAAAATCAGAGTCTTTACAGGCTCTTGGTAGACTTTTTATAGGAGTGAAATATGATTGTTTCATCGCTCAGCCGAACGGATCGGCAGGGTAAGGAAGGGCTGCTGCCCCCTGCGGTCCTGGCCCATATGGTCAGCCGCAAGGAACACGCGGCGGGAAACCGGGAGGCGTTTGATCAGGGAGCATTCTGCTTCGAGACAGAGAGCATGACTGAAGCGGAGGCAGACTCTCCCAAACGGTTCGAAAACCACAGAAAGTATATCGATCTTCATCTGATTATCGAAGGTGCCGAGAAATACCTGATCGACGATCCTGCTGTTCTTACGAGAGAGACCGAGTATCAGGAGGAGGCTGATAAGGAGTTCTTTGCCGCAGAGGGGGATCGGCACATTCAGCTGGTACTGAGATCAGGCGATTTCGTGATGCTGTATCCCGGTGAAGCCCACTGCTGCTGTATTGCCGCGGAGAAGCCGGCAGTCCTGAAGAAGCGGATCTATAAAATACCGGTTCATGCCTGACGGAAACCGGTTAATCGTACGCAGCATTCTGCTGCGGGCAGGATCTTTCACGTACAAGAGGGGGGGATGCAGCGTTATGAAAAGGATGCTGTTCATGGCTCAGATGGAAGCAGCGACAGCTGCGAAAGCGAGGGAACTATTCCGGGCTGCCTCGCAGCACCTTCGGCAGGATAGAGAGACATACCGGCTGATGACATTCAGTGTCCATATGCTCGATGAGTTTCTGTTCGTATACTATGAGTGTATTGCGGAAGAGGTGCTCCCGGAGTCTTTATGCTCCGAAATAACGCCCCTGCTGCTTGATTGGCCGGGCGGAACCGATCGACGCCTGTTCGTTCCCATGGCGGACATCTTTCATTACAGCAGGCCGATGGGTGAGGAGCACTGGAGACGGACGCAGTCTGGAACCGTTCCCTGGGTCAGGATCGCACGAATTAAACCGGCAATGCTTTCAAGCTATATATTTTATCATTACCAGTTCCAGGAGGAACGCCCCGGAGCGGGGGATAAGTACGGCCTGATCGGACTGCATGAAAACCTGCTGTGCTTTTACCAGGAGCGGCCGCCGACTTCGGATGCAGATCTTCCTGCCGGAACTCTCACTACAAGCCATACCCCTGATAACTGGCGGGAGGTGATGATTCCGCATTTTATCCCCTGGGCCGATCCGCTTCCAGGTCAGGAATTATGGAAGGAGACTGAAACCCTGCTGTATGTGGGGTGACAGCAGGAGGAAGAGCACGGCGTGCAGTACGAAGCAGTTTATGATCTGGTGACAAAAAATGATAAAAAAAAATGGGATTAATATCCCTTGACGACTGGGAAAAGGGGAGGTATAATCGATCGAAAGGTTAAAGGTTTTACTAAAACCTTTAACTATCAGGCTATGCTGCACTTCAGTAATCGCAGCAGATATGGGTAGGCAGATCATGCTGACTTGTTTGCTGTCTGGTGATCCGGATTAATTCAGAGTTTTTTATATGTGCATATGGGGAGTACAGGACCCTTGTGCTTGTGGTGCTGAAGCTTATGCGACTGCCGAACCCTGCTGTCCGCAGTACGGTCGGTCGAATCCGGGGTGAAGCTCTCAGCTCGACTGCTGCTGAGTTCGTCAGTTTGGCATGTAGCATGACATGCTGAAAATATTTCGGGAGAAAAAAGAAGGAGATGGACATGAAACGACTGGTGTTGGTGTTGGTGTTGGTGCTGGTTGGGATGTTTTGCCTGACCGCAGCTGCGCAGGAAGAGGCTGTCGAAGAGGAGGTAACCCTCGATATCTGGCAGATCAAATGGCAGACTGTCAATGACTGGAGCGCGGAAATCATTGACCGCTACATGGAAGAGAATCCTAATGTTTCCATAAAGACAACCATTACTGAGGAGGCGGGAGGCTATAATGTTAAGCTCCTTACCGCTATTGCGGGCGGTGCGGGTCCGGATGTCTTTATGATAAATGCGGTAACAAAGGGGTCTTACGAGCCGCGGGGAATTCTCGCTCCCTTGGATCTGGGTGCGATCGGGTATTCATCTGTAGAACAGTACGAGCAGGGGTGGCTGCCCGGCTCGCTGAATGCCTTCAAAAGCTCCAAAGGAGAGCTGCTGGGGCTGCCGCTCGATCTCGCCGTCTGGCACATGATGATCAATACAGAGTATTTTGCCCAAGCCGGAGTC
>CAYSRK010000043.1:0-6642 GCA_964433385.1 uncultured Spirochaetales bacterium | reverse complement strand
GAGGTTGTCGTTCCCTCTCTTCCTGACGGGTATTACTATATCAGTCGGAAAGACATCCCTCCCGGGGGCGTGAACAGCCTCAGCATGATCTACGATGACTGGCGGGTGTTTGCCGAAGGTGAAGTGCGGTTTATCGGGGAGACCATAGGTCTTCTCGTAGGACCGGACAGAAAGATGCTCCGCAGGCTCGAACGGGAGATCTCCATCACCTATGAAGATCTGGAGCCGGCATTTACCATTGATGAGGCCCTCTCCCTCAAGGGCGGTCCGATTCATGGCAGCGACAACCTCTTCGCCGAGTACCGCCTGACCAAAGGTGATCCGCAGAGTATCTTCAGCCGAGATTTTCGCATTATTGAGGATGAGATCGCAACCGGTTTCCAGGAGCATGCCTACATGGAGCCCCAGGGCATGGTCGGGTACTATGAAGAGGGAATCTACCACATCATCGCCTCCTGTCAGTGTCCGTTTTACATCAGGAAAGCTGTGGCCGGGATAATCAACGCTGAGCTGGAGCAGATTGCAGTAACTCAGGCTCCCACCGGAGGCGCGTTCGGCGGTAAGGAGCACTTTCCCGACGTTATCGCAGGGCCGCTTCTTACGGCTGTGCACGCACTGCGAAAACCGATTCAGATTGTCTTTGACCGCCGTGAGGATATCAGCTTTACAGCGAAACGTCACCCGAGCAGAACCCGCTTCAGGACTGCGGTCGACCGTGATAACAACATTGTCGCCATGGATATCGATATTGTTGTCAACGGCGGAGGCTACCAGAGCTGTTCCCATATCGTTCTTCAGCGGGCGATGTTTTCTGTAAACAGCGTCTACGATATCCCCCACGTCCGGCTGCACGGCCGGGCAGCGGCAACCAACACCTTTCCCTCCGACGCATTCCGCGGTTTCGGAGCTCCCCAGGGGCTTTTCGCCTGTGAGATGCACATGAGCCATATTGCCGCTGAATTGGGAGTTGACGAGGTTGAATTCAAACGGAAACACTTCATCAGCCGCGGGGGCAAGACAGTAACGAACGGTCTGATTCATGAAGAGGTTCTGCTCGACAGTATGCTGGACAGAGTGCTTGAACTCTCCGACTACCGTCGCAAGCAGGCCGGATCTGCCGGATCGGGCGCCTTGAGGGGGGTAGGCATCGCTTGTTACAACCATGGGGGCGGATTTACCGGGGACGGTGAAAAGACGATCATCAAGGCGGAGGTCCGGCTTGAACGGGATGAGCGGAATAAGATTACTGTCCTGGTCTCCAACGTGGAGATGGGGCAGGGGTTTGAGACAACCGCGTGCAAGGTAGCGGCAAAGGTACTCGGCATCCCCCTATCCGATGTTACTTTTGCTGTTCCTGATACTGCGCATGTACCTAATTCCGGCCCGACTGTAGCCTCGCGCTCCATGATGGTCGTAGGCAAACTCATTGAACGAGCTGCCCTGCAGCTGAAGGAGAGATGGCGCCGACCGGGACCTGATTCAGCTGCTGAGCGTTACCGGCAGCCGCCGGGGATTGATTGGGACAGCACGAATCTCCAGGGAGATGCCTACCCGGCTTACGGCTGGGGAGTGTGCGCCGTAGAAGTTGCAGTTGATCCGGTTACCTGTGAAATTGAGACTCAGGGAATCTGGAGCGTGCACGATGTCGGCACCGCAATTGATGAGCGGATCGCGCACGGGCAGGTGCACGGCGGGGTCATCCAGGCGCTTGGCTACGGAAGTATGGAAAAGCTGGAACTTAAGGATGGGGCTTTTTATCAGAATACCTTCGCCGACTACATGATACCGACTACCCTCGATTTTCCCTCTGTACGCAGTGAACTGGTCGATAACCCCTACGAGTACGGTCCGTTCGGGGCGAAGGGAATGGGGGAGCTGGTCTTTGACGGCGCCGCGGCTGCCTATGCCGCGGCTGTCCAGCAGGCGGTCGGATGCAGGATCTCCGCAATTCCGGTCAGCCCCGAGTATATTATGAACCTGAGGCGGTCTGCAGATGAATAAGATAGAGTTCATGCTCAATGGAGAGCCGGTAGCAGTGGAGGCCGAACCGACTGAACGTCTGCTGGATATACTCCGCGGCAGGTTCGGTCTCATTGCCGCGAAGGAGGGCTGCGGAGAGGGTGAGTGCGGCGCCTGTTCAGTTCTCAAGGACGGTAAGCTGGTCAACTCCTGCATTCTGCCGCTTGGTGCAGTTGCGGGTTCACGCATCACTACCCTTGAAGGGCTCAGGGAACGCGAGGAAGGGGATACCATTATCCAGGCTTTTGTCGATTCCGGAGCCGTCCAGTGCGGTTTCTGCACTCCGGGTATGGTGATGGCCGCAGCTGCTCTGATGAGAAGCATTCCGGAACCGGACGAGGAGCAGATCAGGGAGGCGCTTTCCGGCAATCTCTGTCGCTGCACCGGGTACACGATGCTTGTTGAGGGCGTGAAACTTGCCTCACAGCGGGGAAAGGAGCTGGGGATATGGTAGGCAGTGTCATAGCAGCTTCTCTGGCTGAGGCGCTATCCTTCAGAGCGGAAACCGGTGCAGTTCCCCTCGCCGGGGGAACCGACCTGATGGTCCGCTACCGTTCAGGAACTGCCGCCGCTCCCGATTTTCCCTGGCCGGTCGTGATCATAAGCAGCCTGCCGGAGCTTAAGGGTATTTTCCAAAGCGGAGAGGGCGTGTGCATCAAGGCTGGAACCAATCTTGCCGCGGTTGAATCTTCTGGGCTTGTGCACCCGCTGCTTAGAGAGGCAGTGCACCTGATAGCATCACCGGCTCTGAGGAATCTGGCAACCCTGGCAGGCAACATCTGTAATGCATCACCGGCAGCCGATGCTGTCTGCGTGCTCTGCCTGCTCGATGCTGAGGTTGAACTTACCTCCCTCTCAGGTTCCCGGCGCATACCTGTGACGGACTTCATCACCGGTCCGGGGAGTACGCTGCTTCGAGCAGATGAACTGCTTACCTCCATCTGGATTCCGCCCCTTCCCCCCGGGATCCCCTTCTATCGAAAAGTCGGTACCCGCAAGGCAAACGCGCTGAGCAAACTTTCCTGCGCCGGGTATGTTCGGGTCGAAGGGGGCAGCATTTCAGACTTCAGGTATGCCATAGGTGCGGTTGCCCCAACTGTAGTCCGCTCAAGGGACCTTGAGTCCCATCTGTGCGGCACAGACGCAGCCGGCTTCACTGCGATCAGATCCGGGGTCAGGGAGGCGTATGCGGCACTCATACGGCCCATTGATGATCAGCGGTCAACTGCTCTCTACCGTAGGGAGACGGCTCTACGGCTGCTCGAAGAATTTTTTTCACTCACTCTAGAGGAGCTTGCGTAATGGCGGCAATACTGCTGAAACAGATATATGCGCTCAAGACAGCGGCTGACAAACCGGTGCAGTCCGGAGTTGACCTGCTCATACGGGAAGGACGGGTAGCAGAAATCGGGCGCTCTCTCATGCCCCCCAAAGGGGGGTGCCGGGTGATTGACTGCTCCCGGCACGTGGTTATCCCGGGGATGGTCAATACCCATCACCACTTCTATCAGACCCTGACGCGCAACCTGCCCGCTGTTCAGAATGCGAAGCTCTTTGACTGGCTGGTATACCTCTATGATATCTGGAAGCACCTCGATGCGGATGCTGTCTACCAGTCTTCTCTGCTCGCGATGGGTGAGCTGCTGAAAACCGGCTGCACCGCTGCAAGCGACCATCACTATCTCTACCCTGCGGGGTTTGACGGCGACATCATGGAGCTGCAGTTTCAGGCTGCCGATGTACTCGGCATGCGGTTCAGCCCGGCCCGGGGTTCCATGTCGCTCGGCAGGAGCGCAGGCGGCCTTCCCCCTGACAGCGTCGTGCAGGATGAGCGAACCATTCTCAAGGAGAGCCTGCAGGCAGTGGAGCGATACCACGATCCTTCCCCCTATGCGATGAGAAAGATTGTGATTGCCCCCTGCAGCCCGTTCAGTGTTTCAAAGGACCTGATGCGGGAATCGGTCTCTCTAGCACGGTCCTACGGGGTCAGGCTGCACACCCACCTGGCAGAAACGGAAGATGAGAACGATTTCTGCCTTGAGACATACGGAAAACGGCCTCTGGAACTTATGCAGGAGTGCGGGTTTGTCGGGGATGATGTATTTTACGCCCACGGCATCCACTTCAATGATGAGGAACTGAGACTGCTTGCTGATACCGGTACCGGGGTGGCTCACTGCCCCTCGTCAAATATGCGCCTCGGTTCAGGTATCTGCCGTGTCAGGGAGATGCTTGACCTGGGAGTGCCGGTTTCCCTTGCCGTGGACGGCTCGGCTTCGAATGATACATCTGACATGCTCGGTGAGGCCAGACAGGCCCTGCTCCTGCAGCGGATCCGCTACGGCAGCGGCGGAATTCGGGCTGACGAGGTATTTGCGATGGCAAGTGAAGGAGGAGCTGCAGCTCTTGGTTTCGACAAGACGGGCAGGCTGGAACCGGGATACTGCGCCGATGCGGCTGTTTTCAATGTGGAGAGTTTTGAATATGCCGGTACTCAGTCGGACCCGCCTGCAGCGCTGCTGTTTGCCGGTTTCAGTCATAGAACACAGTACACCATTGTCAATGGCAGAATAGTCGTTGAAAACGGAACACTGCTCGGCATCGATGAGGCGCTTCTCTATGAACAGGGGAGCAGAGCCGCAGCCCGGCTTCTTGAGTCAGCCGGACTGGGAAAGCTGCAGCCGCAGGCCTGAAGCGTGCAGGAGAAGGAGCAGGAGATGATCCAGAAGTATCTGAGGCCCACTGCCATGGCAGAGGCACTTGAATGTAAGAGCCGTGAGAAGGAGAAGGCGTATTTTCTTGCCGGCGGCACGGAACTGCTGCGCCTCAACTCGCCGCTGCACGTTGAAACGGCGGTAGATCTGCAGGATCTCGATCTTTCAGGAGTCAGCATTACCGAGGATGGAATCCGTATTGGGGGATGCACGACCTTCACGGAACTGCTGGATCACAAAGAGGTGCCGGATTTTCTCAAAACGGCAGTTCTCTACGCCGGATCGAGGACGCTCAGAAACGCCGCCACAATCGCGGGCAACATTGCCGCCATGCGGTGGGACTCCTACCTGCTGCCGGTCTGTATTGCCGCCAAGGTAAGGCTTGAGCTTGCCGACCTCGGAGATGACGGACTCGTGCACCAGGAAAGTGTTCCTATCAGGGAATTCATTAGTCATCCTGAAGTCTACCGGGACTCCCTCATCGCAGCGGTCCTTCATAGAAATTTCTCAAGAAGTGTCGTTTCAGAACGTCTCGTGCGCAGCCGGCAGGCGCCGCCCGAATTCAGCGCTGCAATTGGTGCTGATATCCGCAGAGAAGAGGATGGGAACTGCAGCTTCAGCAGTTCCCGGGTCGTGCTTGCTGGCCGCGGCATACGCAGCAGTAACGGGGGTGTCGGGGTATTCCGGCTTACCGGCGTGGAGCAGGCCATCAACAGCGGAGATATTGCGGATGAGCAGGATCTGGTCGAGGCAGTTCGATCAGAAGTGCTGACTGAGACAGATCAGTTCGGTTCTGCCGGATACAGGCGCTATCTGGCATCAGCTGTCATTTCTGATCTGTACAACCGGATGCGTACCTCAGCCTGCAGCGGGGAGACCTCAGGGGAGGGAAGATGATGGATATATCCTGCACAGTTAACGGAAAGAGACGCAGTTTCCGCTGCAGCCCCGCTGAGACCCTGCAGAGGCTGCTTAAACGGAGCGGGTACATAGCGGTAAGAAACAGCGATGACGGTGAGGGGTTTTCCGGCAGTGATACAATTCTCTTTGACGGAGTGCCGCGCTGTGCTTCACTGCTCCTGGCTCCGCAGGCAGACGGCCATGAGATTCTTACCCCCGACGGCCTTGCCCGGGCAAGAGAGCTTACGGTAGTGCAGCAGGCTATGGTGGACGCAGGAGTCGTGCAGTCGGGGTATAATGCTCCGGCGGCGGCGCTGCTGCTGACCGATCTTCTCCAGAGGATCCCCAGCCCGACGCATGCCGATATTGATGATGCTCTCTCGGGCCTGTTCAACCGGGCGACCGGCTACCGCCAGTTTTACCAGGCGGTGGAACTTGCGGTAACCAGACGGGGAAACAGAAGCGCCTACGCACACGAGACGGTGCCTGAGTTCAGAGAGGAACTGAAGCATGTCGGAAAAGTGCGGGCGAAGGTCGACGGGAGAAAACTGGTAACAGGATCCCGGGCATTTGTGGAAGATGCGGCCGCACCGGATGCCTGCGCTGTCTATATGCTCACCAGCCCCCACGCCCATGCCTACATCACTGCGATTGACACGCACAAAGCACTCGCCCTCGAGGGAGTTCTTGCCGTCATTACCCACGAGAACTGCCCCGACGTCTACTACGGGCAGGCCGGGCAGGGGTTCCCCGAACCATCGCCCTATGACAGAAGAATGTTCAACCGGAAGGTCCGGCATGTCGGCGACCGTGTAGCGGCCGTCATAGCCGAAGACGAAGAGGCGGGGAGGCAGGCTCTGGCGCTCATTGACGTTGCCTATGAAGTTCTTCCCCCGGTACTTTCCATTGATGAAGCTCTGAATCCCGGTGCCCCGATCATCCATAAGAGCCAGGTAGTCTATGTTACCGGAGCACCCGACAGGCTCAATTCCTACAACGTCGATGCCGA
>CAYSRK010000042.1:0-2179 GCA_964433385.1 uncultured Spirochaetales bacterium | reverse complement strand
CCGATAAGCTCCGCCATCCGTTTCGTGGCCCCCATCACATTCGTCGGATTCACCGCCTTGTCGGTGGAGATGAGGATGCACCTCTTCACCCCCGCCTCCCGGGCGGCGGTGAAGAGGTTGTAGCTTCCCACAATATTGGTCTTCAGCGCCTCCTCGGGGAAGTGCTCCATCAGCGGCACATGCTTGTAGGCTGCTGCATGGAAGACGATATCAGGGGAGTAGCGTTTCATAATCTGAGAGAGCTTCTCAGCATCACGCACGTCGCAGACAACCGGTATGATCTCCTCTGAGAAGGCCTTCTGGTAGTTGTTGAGCCTCAGGGAGAGGTTGTGGATCTCTGTCTCGTCAATATCGAGGATGATGATTCTCTTGGGATTGAAGGAGCGCAGCTGGTTGGAGATTTCCGAGCCGATGGAACCGCCGGCTCCTGTCACCAGCACTGTCTTCCCGCGGACCAGTTCAAGGATCGGCTCGCGGTCGATATCAACGGCATCGCGGCCGAGAAGGTCCTCCACCTTGATATCGCGCAGATCGGTCACCGACCGCTGATAGGGACCTACCTCAAAGACGCTCGGGACAATCTTGACCGCCAGGTCATATTCGGCCGCGACATCAAGGACCATGTCCATATGCTCCTTGCCGATTTTCACCGTAGCGATGATGATCGTGCTCACCTCGTACTGCCTGACAAGTTTGTCCAGTTCATCGACGGTACCGACGACGGAGATGCCGTGGACGAGCGAGCGCTGCTTGTTCGGGTCATCGTCGATGAGCCCGACTACCTTATAATCGAGCTTGTCTCGCCGGTAGAGCCGCAGCAGCTGATCTCCCACCTCCCCTGCCCCGTAGATCAGCGTCCGCGGCAGCGTGACATGGTTGGAGAGGGTCACGTTGTATCCGTGAGTGATCCGCCAGACAATCCGGTAGGCGAGAATCATGATCGTGCTGATCGCCCAGTAGGGGATAAGCAGCCTGAGGGTATTGAACGAAGGGAGCCGGGTGTAGACCACCAGGAGAGAGAAGAGATTGCCGATTAATAAGGCAATGCCGCCTTTGTAGACAAGCTCAAGGGAGACCTGCCTCAGGGATATGCGGTAGATTTTCACTACCGAGAACATGAGTATCTGGAAGGCGCAGATGAGCAGAATATAACCGAAGGGAATCAGGTTCCCGAAGAAATTCAGGTGTGTACCGTTGACGTAGAGCGCAAGCTCCCACGAGAGCAGGAGAATCGCCAGGTCGATCAGCGTGAGCAGCAGATACCGTCCGTAGCGACGCAGCCGATATTTCATGTAAAAACCCCCAGACTTCAGCCGGTCAGAAGGAAGCGGCATGCTGTTCATAAAAAAAGCACCCCGTCAGCGTCTCCAGCATTCACCGGTCGCTGCTGACACCTGTGCCTTGGAACAGCACACCCTATCGCCTAGTTCAGCCAGCCCTCTGACTACAAAAAGCGCTCATACCTCAATACAATATGGAGAATTTTACACAGAAAGAATTGCCATTGCAATAGTATTGCCAAACTTTTTGTAATCCATGGCTAAACATCTCCCGCGTACTGCTGCACCGTAGCTTACAGATCCATGCAGCGAACGTAGGTAAAACAAGCAAACCGTACTTCAGAGAATATAACAAACATAAGGAAAAAAGGATACCGTTCTAACATTATACAGATCAAAGTAAGCAAATTCCTACAGTGAATGAGGCAGAAGACTGACGCGTTACACCTGCTGCATACAAAATCTATTGAAAAGTTGCGCTTTTCAACCCATAATAGCCGTATTGCGGCAAGAAGCTGCAGGAATGCGACTGCGATTGGGGAACAGCATGCATAATAAACTTACCCAGAACAGAAGAACCCTGATATTCTTCATGTTCGCCCTGCTCTTCCTCTTTCAGTACCTTGTTCTCGGCCGATTCACGACCGTACGGATCATCCAGCTCTCACTGCTCAATATCATGGTATTCACCTTCATCTTCGCCTTCCGTGCCTATGAACTGGACACCCTCAAATCGTACAACGCCGCCCTCATATCCTACGCCGTCGGCTCATTTATCGGAACCCTGATAGGCATGTTCTTCATCATCCTCATCTTCGGGACTGATCGCGACATCTACCGCCATGAATTTATCCTGACCACCCTCTACTGCGCCGCAGTCTACCCCCTGCTTTCCATCG
>CAYSRK010000041.1:0-4047 GCA_964433385.1 uncultured Spirochaetales bacterium | reverse complement strand
GATCGAGTGCTCCTGCATGCCCCGGATACCGTGGATCGAGGTCAGGTTAATAACCTTGCCCCGGCTCTGCTGCAGCTGCGGCAGCAGGTGCTGGATCAGGAAATAGGGTGATTTCACATTCACCGTGTAGAGCGTATCGAACTCCGCCGCGGTCGTCGCAGCGAAGGGCTCATTGAGGGTTATGCCGGCGTTGTTGATCAGCACGTCAATACCGCCCAGCCATTCGGATGACTCCTCTGCAAGTCTCTTCACAGCCCCGGAGTCGAGGAAATCGGCCTGAAAGACCTTCGCCTCTCCCCCTGCAGCGGTAATTCTCTGCACGAGTTCATCAGCACCGCGGGTGCTGTGCGAACAGTGCACGGCTGTCTTTGCCCCCCTGAGGGCAAAGTGGAGCGCAATTCCCCTGCCAATCCCGGTTCCCGCACCGGTTACCAGAACGCGTATCCTGTTTTCCATCAGCACCTGCTCCTTTTTTCCTGTTTCGGGCTGTTCTCCGCATTCAGACGGAATTCCTCAAGCGTTGCGAACGACTTCTGGGTTCCCGCCCGGGTCGTGGAAAGGGCGGCATACCTGTTCGCATACCTGATAGAGGCGACAATATCGCCGGTAAGACAGTACTGTACGGCAAAGCAGCCGATAAACGCATCCCCTGCCCCGGTAGTATCTCTGGTTTTCACAGTAAGGGGGGGGACCAGCTGCGACTGATCAGAATTCACGTAGAGAGCCCCCTTCTCACCGAGGGTTACGATAACATGCCGGAATCCTTTATCTGTCAGCAGCCGGGCCGCCTTCAGCGCGTCATCTTCATTTTCCACAGCCGCTCCTGTGAGAGCCTGCAGCTCGGTCTCGTTGGGAACGAAGAAATCGACGCCGTTCACCCGGCTGAGGTCAAGGGCTGAATCAGCCGGAGCCGGATTGAGCAGCACCGGTACGCCCCAGGCTCGGCAGAGTTCAATTGTATGGTACACCCCGCTGAGCGCAATTTCCAGCTGCAGCACCACGAGATCGCTTGAACGCAGCAGCTGCTCGGCCCGGTCAATATCCTCATTGCTCAGCAGCTCGTTGGCGCCCTTGAAGATTAAAATGCGGTTGTTCGAGTCGGAACCGACAAAGATGGAGGCAGTGCCGGTAGCTCTGCCGTCGGTCCGGGTGACATGGCTGGTATCGATGCCCAAAGCGGTGAAGTTGGCGAGGGTCTGTTCCCCGAACATATCCTCTCCCACTTTGGAGACCATCCCCACCGCAGCTCCGAGCATGGCGGCAGCGGCAGCCTGGTTGGCTCCCTTACCGCCGAAGCCCATGCTGAAGTCCCTTGCCGCTACCGTCTCCCCGTTTGAGGGCACCCGGTCCGCATAGGTGATTAAATCGATCACGTTGCTGCCGACAACAGCTATTCTCGGCCTATCCGCTGATTTCTTCATCCTGTCTCCAGCCTTGTGCATGCCTCACATCTCCCGCCGAATGCTGTGATTCGGCTTTACAAACGGTGAGGTTATGATAATATGCATATTGTATATTGTCAACATGTGAGGAGTCTATGGATATCTATGAATCCAGCTGCAAGGATATCGCGGCTGTCGTGCTTGAGGACAGTGACCTCAGGGTGACTGTTCTTCCCGACTTCGGCGGGAAGATCGCCTCGCTGTACAGCAAGAGATGCAGCTGCGAGTTTCTGGTTCAGAATCCCGGCTTGTCCTACAGAAAATCCCGGTACGCGGACCGGTACACCGACGGGGAGTGCAGCGGGTTTGACGATATGTTTCCGACGATCGACCCGTGCTGGTATGAGTTCTATCCCTGGGAGGGGGTTCACCTGCCGGACCACGGCGAGGTGTGGAGCCTGAAGTGGAATCTTGACCGCTCCTTCGATCCGCATGCGGGGGTAACCCTCGCTGTTCAGGGCATACGCCTCCCCTACAGGCTCAGGAAAAACGTACGCCTCACCGGCGGGGGCAGACTGGAAGTCAGGTATACGCTCACCAATCTTTCACCGTTTCCCCTCCGGTGTCTCTACAGCGCCCATATCATGGTTTCGATCGTGCCGGGAACCCGTATCCTCCTTCCACCCGAAGCGAAGGAGGGACAGGCAGTATTCAGCAGAAGCGGTCGCATCGGAGGGTATGGGGACACCTTCAGCTGGCCCTGCCCGCTTCAGGAAGGCGATCCGCTTGACCTGAGCCGCAGCGCTGAATGCGCCGATATGGAGAAGTACTACATCAGAGGCAGGCTTCCGGAAAACTGGTGCAGACTGCAGTACCCCGACGGGAGAATCTTCTCTGTTACAGCCGACTCCTCAGTCCCCTATCTCGGCCTCCTGCTCAATGAGGGGGGCTGGAACAATGACGGGACCTGGGACAGCCTCTACAACATATTTATTGAACCCTCGACCGCTCCGTTTGACCGTGTTGACGCGGCTGCGCTGCGCGGAGCGTGCATGCTTCTCGAGCCGGAGGGGTCGAGAAGCTGGGTTATAGCTGCTGAAGCGGGAATGAGCGGGAAATGAGCAGGGGAAAAGTTCAATATTTCAAAATTTAATTGTTGACAATCTACAATTATCAGTCTATGGTTATTCATGTTATGATACATATATCAGTATGGAGGTTTGTATGAAGAAGCTACTTTCAGTGCTTGCTGCTGCCCTGATTCTCTTTTCCGGAGCGGCGCTTGTCTTCGCTGGAGCCGAAGCGGACACGGGAGCTCAAGACTCGGCAGAATTCGATCCGGCGGACTACCCCCTCGCCATTGCCATCGGTGTCATGAATCATCCTGTTCACAGGATCGTGCAGCTTGGTTTTCTTAAAGCCGCAGAGGAGCTTGGCTACCCGGCTGAGGTCATCGGAACTGAAGGCGGAGACCAGAACGAGGTCTACGCTGCTATCGATGTCGCCGTCGCAACCGGCACAAAGGGCATCATGGTCTGGGCCGGGGATGCAACCGTGTTCCCCACCCTGCTGAAGATGGAAGCCGCAGGAGTTGCCGCAGGAATCGCCCACTTCAAGTTTGATCCGCCCCCGCGGGGACTTACCTTTAACCTTGCCTGTGACCCGGTTGAGTATGGTAAAGAATCAGCACTTATGATCGCTGAGGCAATCAAGGGTAAAAGGGGCACGATCGCCGTTACCCAGAACACGAAGAACATTACCGAGAACGCTGCTGCTGAGTCCTTCATCGCTACGATTGAATCGCTCAACCTGCCGGGCGTCACGGTGCTCAAACCCGAACTCGAAGGCGCCGATATCGCTGAAGCAACGAATATCAACGCGGCCATCATCCAGAAGAACCCTAACCTGATTGCAGCCTTCGGCACCACCGGAAACAGTCCAGTAACCTGGGCTGATGCGGCTGCCAAAGCCGGCAAGAAACCGGGTGAGATTGCCATCATCGGTATGGACTACACCGAGGCAAACCTTGCCAAGCTTGCCCGGAATGAAGTGCTTGCCATAGTCGCCCAGCCGCTCTACGATGAAGCGCGGGTCACTGCCCAACTTTTCGACCAGTACTTCAGAACCGGCAGCGTTCCGGCATGGACCGATCTTGAGGCTCCTCTGGTCTATAACGGCGGCGAAGGTGTTCACTCTCCCGATTACTACACTTCAATTCTTGAAGAGGTGAAGACCTGGTTCAAGTAGCCTGAACGTACGGGGGATAATGCCTTTCTAGAGTGTTTGTAAACCGTAGAGCCAGCATGATTGTAATAACATGATATAATTGTGCTGGCTCTTTTGCTTGCACCGGGACAGAGCAGGCAGATACGGCCGATTCCTACAACATACGGGAGCTGCACCGATGAGCGAATGTATTCTTGAAGCGCTGGAGATAACGAAAAAATTTCCCGGAGTCATTGCCAACGACAGGGTGACCATGAAGGTGCAGGCCGGGGAGATTCTCGGCCTGATAGGTGAAAACGGAGCCGGCAAGTCGACGCTTCTGCGCGTGCTTAACGGGGTCTACCCCCACGGCACCTACGAAGGGGTTATCAGGATCGGAGGGGAAGAGGTCGAACTGCGCAGTCCCAATGACGCGATGAACCGCGGGATCGGATTCGTT
>CAYSRK010000040.1:0-6909 GCA_964433385.1 uncultured Spirochaetales bacterium | reverse complement strand
GGTAGGCGATCTTTTCATTGCCGCGGTCAACAGCGATGGTGTACTGGATCAGGTCGTTGGTACCGATCGAAAGAAAATCGATCTTTCGGGCAATCACGTCTGATACCAGGGCAGCGGAGGGAACTTCGATCATTGAGCCGACCTTGATCTCCTCATCGAAGGGGATGTGCTTTCTGCGCATGTCGGCTTTCGTCTCCTCGAGCACTTCAAGGACATTATTCAGCTCCTCTATACCGCTGATCATCGGAAACATGATCTGCAGCTTGCCGTAGACCGAAGCGCGCAGCATCGCCCGCAGCTGTACCCGAAAGATATCCTTGCGGGACAGGCAGAAACGTACGGCCCGCCATCCAAGGATCGGATTCTCCTCGTCAAAATCTTCAAGGCCGGGAATAATCTTATCGCCGCCGACATCGATGGTCCGTATGGTAACCGGTCCCCGGTTCTTCATATGCTGCAGAACGTAGGAGTAGGCGTCAAACTGCTCCTCCTCCGAGGCGGCATATTCAGGACGTAAAAAGAGAAATTCTGAACGGTAGAGCCCGATGCCGTCGGCGCCGTGGGATATGGCGGAATCCACCTCTTCGGGGATTTCAATGTTCGCCTTCAGCAGAACTGTTACATGGTCGAGCGTTTCAGCCGGCAGCTTGTTGAGCGAAAGCAGCTCCTTTTCGTGTTTCACCCACTTGCGCTGACGCGCCTCGTAGGTTTCCACTGCAGAACGGCTCGGCCTGAGGATGACCTCACCGCTGCTCCCGTCCACTATGATCCGGTTACCGTTGCGCACCTTCTTCGTAACGTTGGAAAGCCCGAGGACAGCGGGTATCTCAAAGGAACGGGCTAATATTGCGGTATGGGAGGTCTTCCCCCCTGCATCAAGCACGATCCCCTTGATAAAGGTCTTATTCATGGTGAGCACTTCTGAGGGAAGGAGATTCTGGGCTATGAGAACTACCTCCTCCTCGATATCAACGAGTGATGTCCGTTCAATATACATCAGGTGGTGGAGTATCCGGCTCTGGATGTCGAGAAGGTCGACCGCCCGTTCCTTCAGATACTCGTCGTCAGAGTCCTCGAGAGCCCGGGCCATGGTCGAGATCGTCACATCAACAATATGTTCGGCATTTTTCTTCCTGTCGCCGATTCCCTCGATAATCTGACTTTTCAAGTCAGGATCATCGATCATCATGATATGAGCTTCAATGATTTCTACATCCTTACTTCCGCTGGTCTTGCGGGACGATTCAGCAAGCTCGACCAGGTCCTCCCGCACCCGTTTGAGCGCATCGCTGAAGCGCTCCGCCTCTCCCTCGATCTCATCCTGCTCAATGCTGTATTCCGGAACGTTGAGCGTCCGGGTGGAGTAGAGAAACACCCTGCCTATCGTTATACCGGGAGACGCGGGGATACCCATCATTATTCTCATAGTAGTGTAACTATACGGACTTTTACCTTCGTTGTCAAATCTGTATACTCTCCCCATGGAGAGGGACCGGCAGGATTTTCACAAACACCGCATACCCCCGATCATGTGGCTGGTGCTTGCCGCTGTGACCGCTGCCGCCGCCTTCTACAGCATCCCGAGGATCGTCGACACACTTCAGCAGTCAGGAATTGCTCAGGCAGCAGAGAGCGCACGTGAACGTGAGCCTGTTTCAGGCGAGGGGATTGCAGAGGCTGAAATCTGGCTCACGGCGTATGATCAACAGCTGCAGGAATTTATTCTCACCCCGGTTTCTGCCGCCCTCCTGCCGGGGTACGGTGAGCCGCTTTACGCCGTGCTGGAGACGCTGCTCGCCTGTCCTGAGCTCGGTCACCTGCAGGAGGGACTCATCACCCTCATCCCGCAGGAAACCGTGCTTCTGGGGGCTCAGAGGAGAGGCTCGACGGTCTACATCAATCTGTCCCGTGACTTTCTCACTGAGGACCCCGAGGTGCAGCGTCTCGCTGCAGAACAGGTGCTGAGAACCGGACGGGACTACCTCAGGGCAGCGGACGCAGTAATTCTCGTTGAGGGCGAATGGTACATCAGTACCCGGGAACTGGAGAGGGAAACTCAGCTTCCCTGATTAGCGATCGCCGTATCAACCAGGGATGCGGCTGTTTCCCGGCCGCTGTCCGAACCCAGGCACCGGATGTCCCGGATGAGCGCCAGGAACTCCCGGTTGCCTTTTCTCCCCGGAATGGGCGAGGGAATCAGTCGGGTTACCGCAGCCCCCTCCTCCTCCAGTTCCGTCACTGTCCTGATGAGAACGTTTCGTAAAAGCAGACTGTCATTCAGCACCCCCTTGAAACCGGGCGGAGGACTATCCAGTTCGAACTGCGGTTTGATGAGAGCTATCATCCACTTCTCTGCGGTCAGACTGAGAATCTTCTTCGCTGCACCCTTGATTGACCTGAAGGAAAGATCGGCTGCGGCGGCGTGAGGTACCGGAGAAAGCTGGTCAATATGCATGATGTTCGTGCGCTCCATGACGGTTACCCGGGGATCTGTTCTCAGGGTGTAGGCGAGCTGATTGTACCCCACATCAACTGCGTAGACTCCGGCAGCATCCGCCTGCAGCAGGCAGTCGGTGAACCCGCCGGCAGATGAGCCGGCATCAAGAAAGATTTTCCCTCGGACATTCGGCTTCCACACATCAAGGGCATGCTTCAGCTTCAGCCCCCCGCGGGAGACAAAGGGGGAACGGACTATTTCAATAACGGCATCAGGCGCAGCAGGCTGTCGCGGGCTGACGGCGGTGCAGCCGTTTACCCGCACCTCCCTGCAGAGGATCGATGCATAGAGGGAGTCCCGGGTTCTGTCCGGAAAGGTGCGGACCAGGAGGTCCAGCAGGGGCAGGGTCTTCACTTCAGATACTCAGCTCCCGGGAAAATCGTTCAATCCCCGCAGCAAGGCCGGTATCGGGCCTGATACGCACTACAGCACCCTGCAGACATGCGGCGGAGTCGGCAATCTCATTACGGAGCGGTATCTGGGTGAGCATCCGCTCGATGGATATATCTGTACGTCCTCCGATCACGCTCATGCGGGGTCCGGTCATCCCCAGATCGGTGATATATGCGGTGCCTTTGGGGAGGATACGTTCATCAGCGGTCTGTACGTGAGTGTGCGTACCCACCACGGCCGCGACCGAACCGTCGAGGTACAGTCCGAGCGCCTCCTTCTCATCGGAAGATTCTGCGTGGAAATCGACCAGCAGGATCTGGTGTGATTTGGAGAGGGTGGAAACAAGCTCCCTGCCGACTCGAAAGGGACAGTCGATCGGGCTCATATGCATCCTGCCCTGCAGGTTGATGACGGCAACCTCGACCCCCTTCACCGAAACTGAAGCCGATCCCCTCCCGGGAACTCCGGGAGGATAGTTCGCTGGCCTGATGATATCAGAACGGCGTTCAAGTACGGGATAGATTTCGTCATGCTGCCATACATGATTTCCTGTGGTGATGATGTTCACCCCGGAACTGAAGAGCTGCTCGGCATCTTTGGGGGTGATGCCGAACCCGTCGCTCACGTTCTCTCCGTTGGCGATGACAAGATCGGCATGGCAGTCCCTGATCAGCTGGCGCAGGCCCATAAAAACAGCCCTGTTCCCCGGCTGACCGCAGATGTCGCCGAGAAACAGGGCAATAATTTCCTTTACAGCCATATGTACGTACTCACATCTTCCTATCTGGCATACTCAACAACTCTGGTCTCCCGGATTATCGTAACTTTGATCCTGCCGGGGTAACGGAGTTCGGCTTCAATCCTTTTGGCAATCTCCTTAGCCAGCTCACGGGCACGCTCATCACTGACCGATTCATAGTTTACCAGTATCCGCAGTTCGCGGCCAGCCTGAATCGCGTATGCCTTGTCCACGCCCTCAAAACTTTCCGATATCCGTTCAAGATTCTCAAGGCGTTTAATGTAGTTGTTCAGCGTCTCTCTCCGCGCTCCCGGCCGTGCTGCCGATATAGCGTCGGCTATCTGAACAATGACCGACTCGATACAGTTCGGTTCAATGTCGTTGTGGTGCGAGAGAATGGCGTTGATCACCCGGGGGTCTTCACCCAGCTTCTTGGCCATTTCCGCCCCCATCTCAGCGTGGTTCGCGTCGCTCTCCGTCTCTATCCCTTTTCCGATATCGTGCAGCAGCCCGCCGCGTTTGGCAATCTCCCGGTCAGCCCCGACTTCTGCGGCAATCATGCCGGCAAGCACGGCTACCTCTTTGGCGTGGTAGAGCACATTCTGCCCGTACGAGGTGCGGTAGTAGAGTCTTCCGAGCGCCTTTACGCTCTCCTGACTCATGTTATGGATTCCCAGATCAAAGAGTATCTTTTCGCCCTCTTCAGTGATGATCTTTGAGATCTCCCTGGTCACCTTCAGGACAACTTCCTCTATCCGGGCTGGGTGTATTCTCCCGTCCTGGATCAGCCGTTCAAGCGCAACCCGGGCAATCTCCTTGCGCACCGGGTCAAAGCAGGAGATAACAACCGCCTCGGGCGTATCGTCGATGATCACGTCAACCCCGGTAAGGGTCTCAAGCGTCCTGATGTTCCGGCCTTCACGTCCAATGATCCGTCCCTTCATCTCATCGCTCGGGAGGCTCACGGAACTTACGGTAACCTCCGAACTGACTTCGGTAGCCAGGCGCTGGATCGAAGTGACGATGATGTCGCGGGCAATCTTTTCAGCCTTCAGCTGCGCTTCCTGCTCAATCTTGTTCACCACAACCTGAGCATCGCGCTTAGCCTCATTCTCCATTGATTCCACGATGAGCTGTTTAGCTTCTTCACTGCTCATCCCGGCAATCCGTTCCAGCTCAAGCTGGCGCTTCGCCTCCTCCTCAGCCAGAACATTCTCTCTCTCAGTTAGTGTTTCCTCTCGGTTTGCCAGCTGGCGCCGACCTGAATCGATGTCAGCCTGTTTTTTTTCTAGATTTTCCTCTTTCTGCAGCAGCCGTTTTTCGAACTTCTGCAGTTCAATTCTTCTTTCTCTAGCTTCACGCTCCTGCTGCTGACGTTCCTTCAGCAGCTGATCACGAGTTTCAAGCAGCAGTTCTTTCTTCTTTGCTTCTGCCTCTTTTATAGCTTCCTGATTCAACCGTGCAGCCTTCTGCTCAACTGAGGTCAGCTGAAAGCGGGCATAGACCAGACGGATAATCCAACCTAGAATCAAACCGGAGAGAAGAAATAACGATGCCAGTAAAAATCGCGGCATACTCTTCCCCCTGAATAATTTTTACACAATAATATGCAACTACTTGCCACGTGTCAAGCAAAATGATACTTACCCGTTTACAGCGACTTCCGCATCCCCCCCCATAAAAAAACCGGAACGGCGGAGCTGTTTCTCCACGACATTCCGGTTTTTTTAATATCGCAGCCGCATCCTGTCAGGCGCGGCTTACAGTCAGTGATTACGCGTTGGCGTTCTTCTGTTCAGCTTTCTTCTTCTTTTTTGGCTTCTCCGGTTCCACGGTCTTCTCCACCAGTTCCAGCAGCACCATATCCGCCGCATCTCCCTTACGCTGGCCTACCTTGAGAATCCGGGTATATCCGCCGTTACGTTCAGTGTTCAGGGGGCCGATCTCAGTAAAAAGCTTGTTCAGCACAGCCTTATCCTGAATGTTCCGCGCTACGATACGCCGGTTATGCACCGAGTCGACCTTTGCCCGGGTAATATACTTCTCGGCAGTCCTGCGCACCTCAAGAGCCTTTGCATGGGTGGTCTCAATTCTCTCGTACTTAAAGAGCGATGTCGCCATATTCCTCAGCATCGCCTTTCTATGGCTCTGTTTTCGGTCAAGTCTGTTAAAGCCTACTCTATGCCTCATCTTCTTCTTCCTTGTTACCTGGTATTCGTATCGAGGTCTTGAGCACACTGTAGTCGGTCATACCGAGACTCAAGTTCCACTCTTTCAGTTTTTCCTTGATTTCTGTCAGAGATTTTTTACCGAAGTTTCTCGTCTTGGCAATCTCATCCTCAGTTCTTCTCGTCAAATCTCCTATCGTCCGAATATTTGCGTTCTTCAGACAGTTGCTCGACCGTACCGAGAGCTCCAGCTCTTCGACTGGAGTGTTGAGGACTTTCTTCACCTTCTCCTCTTCCTCATCGATCTCATCATTGCTGCTGATGATGCTCTCATCAAAATTTATGAAAATCGAAAAGTGGTCCTTGGCGATCTTAGCCGCCTCGGCCAGGGCATTCTCGGGCGTCATCGTCCCGTCGGTCATGATCTCCAGAACCAGCTTGTCATAATCATTCCGCTGCCCCACCCGGGTGTTTTCGATGGCATACTTTACCCTCGTTACCGGAGAGAAAACGGCATCAATCGGGATTACCCCGATTTCGTCGATATACTTCTCGTTCATCTCGGCCGGAACATATCCCCGGTTCAGGTCTATCTGGACCTCAAGATCGATATTGGCCTCCTTCATCATCGTGAAGATGACCATATCCTTGTTCATGACCTGTACCGAATCCTGCTCAAAGTCAGCGCCCGTAATATCACCGGGACCACGGCACTCAATGAGAATGGTCTTGGTCTCAATCTCATCAGCCATCCTGAGCTTCAGCTTCTTCAGCCTGCTGATGATGTCGGAGGTATCCTCCACAACACCGGAGAGAGCCTCAAACTCGCTGGAAACGAGGTGCGGATTGCCCTCAGCGTCGTAGGAGGTGAATTTAACCGCAGTTACCGCGTATCCCTGAATTGATGACAGCAGCACTCTGCGCAGTGTATTTCCGATGGTTGTTCCGTACCCGCGTTCAAACGGGTACGCCACAAACTTGCCGTAGTTTTCTCTTACTGTGCTGTGCTCGAATGTTATCCCTTTTGGCTTTTTAAATCCTTTTAACAGATTTTTTCGTGCCATGATTTCTCCTATGTACATGGAGCCCCTAGCGTGAATAGAGCTCGACAA
>CAYSRK010000039.1:0-3351 GCA_964433385.1 uncultured Spirochaetales bacterium | reverse complement strand
GATATAATCAAAAAGGTGTTTCTTCATATCGATTTTTTTGAAGTTACCAAGGGTGAGAAACTCCATATGTCAGTACCCGTTGTCCTGACGAATTCCCATGCGGCAGTGGGGGTAAAGCTGGGCGGTGTTATGGAGCAGATCATGCACGAAGTTGAAATTGAATGCCTGCCCAAAGATATCCCTGAGCATATCACCTGCGATATCAAGTCTCTTGGTATAAATGAAAGCATTGATGCCGGTGAGCTGGTTTTACCGGAGGGTGTCCGTTTGCTGACCGAGGCTGACAGAACGATCGTGACTATCACCTCTCATAGAGAAGCCGTCTCCGAAGAGGAGGAAGTTGAGGAGGAAGGTGAGGTTGAGGTAATTAAAGAGGTTAAGGAAACCGAATAAGGAGTGACCTTCTGTATCTGATTGCAGGTCTGGGAAATCCTGGTGAACGGTACAGCGGTACCAACCACAATGCCGGTTTTTCCGTAATTGAGCAGGCAGCGCTGATGTACAGGGTGCATATGCGCCGCCTGTTGTTTCTGCCCTTCCGCTTCGGACGCGGCGTCGGGGCAGAAGCGCCATTTTTTCTTGCCCAACCCCTGAACTTCATGAACAGGTCGGGACTATACGTGCCGAAACTGTTGAAAAGAACCCGTCTGAGCGTTTCGCACCTCATCATCATCTGTGATAATTTGGACTTGCCGCCAGGGTCGGTAAGGATCAGAAGAGGCGGTTCAGATGCTGGCCATAACGGGCTTAAGTCAGTGATCAGCAGCATCGGCACGCCTGATTTTCTTCGAATATATGTGGGAATCGGCCGCCCGAAGCAGGGATGCTCGGTGGTAGACCACGTGCTCGGTCTCCCTCCAGATCCGGAACGATTCAATGCGGGGATATCAGCAGCAGCTGCAGCTGTGGGGAGATTTGCGGCGGGCACACCAGTGGACAGGGTCATGCATGAATTCAACGCGAAGAAATCTTGAGGAGAAAACAGCAGCCGCTCTCGTACGGCTGCTTCCTCCCCAAACCGCCAGCATTGCAGTCTCCTATTCCGGAGGACCTGATTCAACAGCCCTGCTTCATGTTCTGTGCTCTTTGAGAGATATTGGAGCGCTGCCGTTTCCTGAACTCTCGCTGGCGGCTGTTTATGTCAACCATAATCTACGCAGCTCAGCGGAGCTGGAGAGGGAAAGAGCAGCCCTGCAGCAGACTGCAGAATCTCTCGCCGTTCCGCTGACTCTCCTCACATCCGCTTTGGGCGAGATACCAACCCTTGCTGCCGTTCAGAATCAAGGGCTTGAGGCTGCAGCCCGTACAGTCCGCTATCGCATGATTCAGGCCTGGATGGAAGAGAACGGCATTGAGGTGCTGCTGACTGCCCATACGCGTGATGACCAGGAAGAGACCCTTATCATGCGCTTTTTTTCCGGGGCGGGGCCGGAGGGTATGCTGGGAATTCCTGAGGTGAACGGAAAAGTCGTGAGGCCGTTTCTCAATGTCCGCAAAAGCGAGATCTTAGAATATCTGAGTACCCTTACACTTTCCTGTTCGATGGATTCAACGAACGCTGACCCTGCTTATCTGCGTAACTCCGTACGGATGCTCATTGTGCACATTAAAGAGGTATTTCCCGGGTATCAGAAGGGTCTGCAGCGTTTCCAGGAGAAGCTGCAGTCAGCTGCAGCCCACATTCGGCGCTGTGAGGAGGCCGAACGTCGTCCAGCTCTGCTGCTTGAGTTCCCCAAAGAAGATACGGTCACGTTCCCCAAGGATGTATTTCTCAGTCTTGACTCTTATGAGCGGCTGCAGCTGCTCAATTCAGCATGGAATCATCTCTGCGACAGCAGAAAATCCCTTCCTTACAGTACCGTCCGCTTTCTGCTCGACCGGCGCGGCTCGGGGTTTCAGGAACCGGGAAAACGGCTCCTTGAATATGATGGGACCAGCATGTATAGTGATGGGAACCGGATTATTTGGGTAAACCATGTTGTCCACAGCAGAAAAAATAGCTATCTTAAGGTTGTGAACAGTTCTGCGCTTGTCCTCGTGATCGGCTATGAGCTGCTTGTACGCAGTATAGGCAGTGAACCGGCAGGGCGGGACGAAGCAATTCTGCAATCCTCCCAGATACAGTACCCGCTTGTCGTTCGTTCCTTTCTTCCGGGAGATGAAATCAGACTGGCTGAGGGCAGGAAGAAGGTGGTTAAGCTGTTCAGCGACTGGAAGATTTTTGCTGACATGCGGTGGAAAGTTCCGGTTGCAGCCGACCGGAGCGGTCTCGTGGCCGTCATGGGAAGAGCATTCGGCGGTTCAGACCGTGTAGCGGTCAGACATAAAGATGATGCAGAAACAATGCGTGCAGCTTCAAGGCTGGCTTTGCGGGTGGTTCGCACAGGGAGTATTCGTGGAAACGAACAATAACGACAAGAAACAGTCAGATAACAAAGGCTCAGGAAACGGTATGGGTCCTAAGTTTGACTTTGGTAAGAACAAGTTTGCCCTTTTTTTTCTCATTTCTCTGATAATAATGTTCGGGATGGTGCTGTTTTCGAACGGAACCGGTGCGGCTCAGGAAGTTCCCTACTCTACATTTCTGAATTACGTCAAGTCAGGGCAGGTTTCTACCGTAGAAATATTCGATACCAGTGACGTTGTATTCACGCTCAACAACCAGAACGCCGCCGGGGCGCTGATTCGGTACACCACAAGGATTCCCTACTTTGACAATGAGCTGATGCAGACGCTTATTGACCGGGGCGTACGGGTTACCGGAAGCGTGAAAGGGACTTCAGCGCTTCAGATAATCCTTCAGCTGCTTCCGTGGGTCATTTTTATCGGATTCTTTTGGGTGATGTACAAGCAGACTCAGGGAGCAGGAGGAAAGGCTTTCAGTTTCGGTAAGAGCAAGGCGAAGGAGTATAAGGAGAGTGATATAAAAATTACCTTCGAAGATGTCGCCGGCCAGAAGGAAGCAAAGTACGAACTGCAGGAAGTAGTCGACTTTCTTAAGAATCCGAAAAAGTTTATTGATATCGGAGCAAAAATACCGAAGGGCGTTCTGCTTGTTGGAATGCCGGGAACCGGAAAGACACTCCTGGCCAAGGCAGTTGCCGGAGAGGCCGGGGTAGCATTTTTTCATATGTCCGGTTCCGATTTTGTCGAGATGTTTGTCGGTGTGGGAGCCAGCCGGGTAAGAGATCTCTTTGAGCAGGGAAGAAAAAATTCTCCCTGCATTCTCTTCATTGATGCGCTTGATGCGGTCGGGCGTTCCCGCGGCGCCGGTTACGGCGGCGGAAACGATGAGCGGGAGCAGACCTTGAACCAGATGCTCGTAGAAATGGATGGTTTCGATACGAAGAC
>CAYSRK010000038.1:0-11264 GCA_964433385.1 uncultured Spirochaetales bacterium | reverse complement strand
GCCGGGTATAGAGCTGCAGCTCCCGTTTGTCAGGGAGGTGTTCAGAGGGAAAGCGGTCGTCCCCCTCTTCACCGGGAGCCGCTGTGCCAGAACAGCCGGGAAGATTGCCGCGGCTATCCGCCTCTTCCCCCCGGAGAAGACGGTGGTCATCATTTCTTCGAATCTTACCGGGTACCTGCCGAAGGAGACCGCCGACCGGCAGGCGGAGGCGATGCTGCAGCTGCTTGAACAGCGGCAGCCGCAGCGCCTGCTCGAGGCCGCAGCCTCCCGCACCGTCAGCATGTGCGGGACCGCCGCAGTCGAGGCTCTTAACAAAAGCCGCTGGTTTCCCCCGGAGAACGGATGGCAGGTGCTCGGACACAGCAGGAGAGAGATTGAGAGGATGGCCGTTCATTTCTGCGCAGCCCTCCGGCAGCAGCAGACAGACTGATACGCATAAGGTGGTGTCGATGGCGCAGTTTTCCAGACCTGAAATAACCATGATCAACGGAAAGAAAAAAACTGTTATCCCCCTGGCCTCTTCACATGACCCGGTCCCTCCCAACCTCCGCGGTGAGCGCAGGGAGAGCGGGTATCTGCTCAGCGCAGGAACGGTAGAGCTGTGGAATTATCAGGGGTTTACCCTGATCGGGGACAAGCGGTGCATCTACGCTGAACCGCTGGAACTTACGCCCTTCTCTGATCTCTTCACGCTGCCGGCAGAACAGGCGCTTGACCGTCTGGAGCAGACCGCGGTGCTCTTTCTGGAGGCCGGCATACAGTCCTTCATACCCGAGGATGCGCTCTACTTCACCGAGGGGGGACTTCTGCTGCTTCCCCCGGCAGTCATCGATATGCTCAATGCCGGCAAGAGCGCCGAACGGCTGCAGGAAACTGTTGAGAGATGGGTCAGACCGGGCTTCCGCGGTGAGGGGGCTGCTGTCTGCGAGCTGACCGAGTTTCTCTACCGTATCGTGACAGGTACGGTGCCGTACGAGGATGAGGATACCCGCGACGACTCATACCGCCCGGTCCCGGCAGCGCTGCTCAACCCGAGGGTGAGCGGCAGCGGAAGCAGCTGGATGAGCTCCATCCTCTGTGCACGCAAGGCTGAAGATCTTCCCTCTCTTGCGGGTTGGGTAGAAGAGTTCCAGAAGGTGCGGCCTGATCTGCTGTCAGCCTCGCCGCCTGCTGACCTCGAGCAGAAGCGGGAGACGTACCTGCGACAGCGAAGCCGCCGGGCCAGGGTAAAACGCCTGTTCCGCCGGAAGGGAACCGTCATCTTCGCCGCATCCGCGGCTTTCGTGGTTGTCGCCGCAATTCTCTACTCCATGGTCAGCCGTTCCCTTGAACCGCCTCCGACAGCAGGGCTCACCCCGGAGGAGATGATCGCCTTCTACTACGAGAGTCAGAATATGCTTGATGTGCAGCAGATGAACGCATGCCTTGACAAGGGGGTGAAGAATGAACGGGAATCACTGCTGACGACCCTCTTCGTCACAAGCAGAACCCGGTATGCCTATGAGCAGAACGACGGGCTCCTGCCGGCGGCGCAGTGGCTCGAGCAGGGTCGACCGCCGACGCAGCCCAGTACCCTGATCTTCGGCATTGTCGACCTGCAGATCCGGCAGCTTGACAGTTCCACCTTCGAGGCCGACTACCGCTTCTTTCTCCCCTCAGGGGGGTCTGATGAGGAGCAGGAGGGAATCATCCCCGTGACTGTTCTCGCGATTACCGAAGAGCTCAGCGTCCGGCCTGAGAAGGATTACTGGCTAATTACCGGCATCAGGAAGCTGCGCGAAGAAGCAGTTGAATCAATCTCTCCCGATCTTCTTCCGGATGGAGCCAGAGCGCCTGCTCAATAGTTCGAAAGAAGGTCATCTGCCGTTTGGCATAGGCGCGGGTATTGCGGATTATCATATCGGCTGTCATGGAGCGGGAAAACTCTCCGCTCAGGCGGGTGAGAAAGAATTCACGGTACCCGATCCCCTGCATGCTCTGCCACTCTGTCCGGACACCGGACCTGATGAGTCCCCGGATCTCCTCAACGAGCCCTTCGGCGAACATTGCTTCCACCCTTCTGCGGATTCTCTCCCGCAGCTCAGCCGGTTCCCGGTAGAGTCCGATCACCGTCAGATCAAGGTCGCTGCGCATCTGCGGACGTTGGGGAGCAAAAGAGGAGAGCGGCCTGCCCGTTTCCTCATAGACTTCCAGAGCCCGGAGCGTCCGCCTGATATCGGCCGGGGCTATCTTCGCTGCGGCCTCAGGATCGACTGATTCTAGCTTTTTCCTGCACCACTGATCCCCGTGCTGCGCATGCCAGGCCTTCACTGCCTCCCGTACGGCAGCGGAGGCCTTCGGGGTCTGCGGCATACCGAAAAGAAAGTGCCTGATGTAGTAGGCGGTACCGCCGGATATGATCGGTACCCGGCCTGCGCTGCTGATCCGCCTGACTGCCTCTTGCGCGAGCCGACAGAAGGTTCCTACGTTGAAGGTCTCATCAAGGCCGCAGATGTCAATGAGGTGGTGGGGTATGCTGCTGCGCAGCTGAGGATCTGGTTTTGCAGTGCCGATATCGAGGCCGCGGTAGACCTGGAGGGAGTCGGCGCTGATGACTTCAAAGCGTCTTTCCTGAAGCTCTGAAAGCAGCGCTGTTTTGCCCGCCGCGGTAGGACCGAAGAGGATTATCGCCCTATTCACCCTCTTCGAGATGGTACTCTATCTGGTGGGCGAGCGCTTCCGAGAGAGCCTGCGAGGTAATTTTCTCAGTCTCCTCGAATTCGGGGACGACTACCCCCTCCTCAAGCTCTATGACCGGGCGCACAATCTTCTCTGCCCGCTTGATGGCTATGCAGGTAAGCTGGTATACGTTCTCGGTATTGTCAATCAGTATATCTAACGGTATTCCCACGGCAGATGCTCCTCCATTCACTCTATAAACCGGTTCCTGCGGCGGCAGTGTGCGGCGCGCAGAACAAAGAAGACCGGCGGATAGGCAACGGGCCCCATTATATCAGGGGGAAGAGTGCGTGTACAGACTGCGGCGGCGGTATTGGTCTGAGGTTCTTACCGGCTCCTGTGCAGGAGCTTTCCGGCTGCCGCCGCTATTGCGTCCGCGGACTGGTACTGATCAAGATCGTCGGTATTCAGCACCAGATCGGCAAACTGGAACTGGTCAGTGTCTATCCCGTAGATCCGCCGGTAGCGGGCGCTGTCCTGAAGGTCCCGCAGCTTCGTCTCCGCGAGCACTTCTTCGTAGGGGCGATTTTCCCTTCGGCTGATTCGTTCTGAGCGGACGGTGACATCGGCATCCATGTATACTTTCAGGTCCGCGTCTTCAAGCATCCAGATTGCCAGTCGGGAGCCGAGCACACAGTCTCCCTCAGCAGCGAGGGCAACCTGCTTCTCATCAAGCATGCGGTCATACCTGTCGTCCTGCTCCGCCCGCTTTCGCAGCTCGGCAAAGCTGATGCCCAGCTCGTCGGCCATCGTCCTGAAGGTATAATTGATCA
Organism: uncultured Spirochaetales bacterium; assembly: GCA_964433385.1. Lineage (GTDB taxonomy): Bacteria > Spirochaetota > Spirochaetia > JABMQR01 > JABMQR01 > M55B182. The sequence goes on along the minus strand of CAYSRK010000038.1, from coordinate 7,773 downwards.
TCCGATAGCCCAGCTGTTCGGCTACCAGCCGGCTGACGCTGGTATTACCGCACCCGCTCCTGCCCGATATCGCAATCTTCACGCCTTTGCTCCCCCGTCAGTGTAGAAAGGCCATAGTACCGTAATCGGACCGTTTACTCAATATTTCTCAGCTGTTCCCTGATATTCTCCAGCGCATCCTTCATCGAGACCACCGCCTGGCTTACCTCGGCCGAAGTACTTTTGGAGGCGATGGTATTGATCTCCCGGTTAAGCTCCTGACAGAGAAAGTCCAGCCGCTTACCCACGGCCCCCTCCATCCGCATGATGAGCCTGAACTGCTCGATATGGCTGACCGTACGCTGGATCTCCTCGTTGACCGTATACCGGTTGAGCAGCACGGCTACCTCCTGCAGCAGTCGCGCCTCATCGTAGTTCTCACCGACAAGTTCCCTGAACCGCTCCCTGAGGTTCTCCTGCAGCCGTTTTTCAAGCTCGTCCGTGCAGCTGCGGACGGATTCGAAGCTGCTGGTGAACTGTTCGACCTTCTGCAGGATGTCAGCGGCGGTTGTGCTCCCATCAGCGGCGCGGGCTGCCTGAAACTGGGAGAGAGCCTTTTCCAGGGTCCCGAGGACCGGTTCCCGGTACATTTCGCCTTCTGCAGCACTTACGCTCCTGATCACCTGCTCATCGGCAATGAAGTGGTCAAGCCGCGGACGCTCATCAAGACCGGCGGCACGGGCAACCTCCTCAAGAGCCTGTCTCAGACGGGCAGCGGCCAGCGTGTCGACCTCATAGGTGCAGACGGTCTGATTGTGCCTGATCCGCACGTTCACTTCCACCCTGCCGCGCAGGACCTCCCGTTTTACCGCGTTTCTGATCTCCTGCTCCAAAAAACCCAGACTGGAGGGCGTGCTGAGCTGGATATCGAGGTAGCGGTTGTTCAGGGATTTCAGTTCCGCCGAAACGGTGAAATCTTCGTGCTGTTCCTCACTGCTGCCGTATCCGGTCATGCTTATCATCGCTGCCCTCCTCGCTCTGCTTCCTCCAGCCGCTGCAGCACCAGTTCCGCGGTGACGCGGTTGCTGCCGGCTCCGAGTGTTATGAATATATCGCCGGCTTTCAGGTTCCGGCAGGCGGCTTCAGCCGCACTTCTGTCATCAGGCACATACATTCCCCCCGCAACAGCATCCGCAAGCCTGCGGCCAAGCGCCTCGGCTTCCTGTTCATTGCCCTGTTCACGGGCTGAGGGATAGATCGGATGGAGGAGCACCCGCTGTGCGGCTGCAAACGCCCGGGAAAACGCATCGAAAAGCGCTTCAGTCCGGCTGAACGTATGAGGCATGAAATCGGCGGTTATTCTCCGTTCCGGCCAGCTCTCCTTGAGCCCCTGCAGGACAGCCCGGATCTCAGTCGGGTGGTGGGCATAGTCATCCATCACCAGAACGCCGCCCGCGCTGCCGAGCACCTCACTGCGGCGAAGCAGTCCGCCGAACCGGGGATAGGCACGGGAGGCTGCAGCTGCGGCAGCTTCTGCGTCTTTACCCAGGTCCTCTGTTCCTGTCGGGTTCTCCCGGAAAAGCTGTCTTACGGCCGCCGCTGCGGCTGAGGCCGCTGCTCCGTTGAGCGCCGAATGGCGGCCGGGAATCGGCAGCCGGATCCGCTCCTGCGCACAGGCGAGCGTGAAGCTGATGCCCGGCTGCGCAGGTTCGGCTGCGGTAACGGCGAAGGGTCCTTCTGCTGTTATTCCATAGGGAATCCGGCGGATATCAGGGCGGAGGCGGGAGACTGCTTCTGCAGCCGCTGCCGCCCCCGGATCATCGGCGCAGTAGATCAGCGTTCCCCCGGGAGCAGTCTGCCCTGCGAAGGTTATGAAGGCTGACAGCACCTCCTCCTGATCGGCGTAGCTGTCGGGATGGTCGAATTCGACGCTGGTTATCACGAGGATATGAGGCCGGAAAACGAGAAAATGGCGACGGTACTCACAGGCCTCAAACACCCCGGCCTCCATGGCGGAGAGAGGGGTGAGGCATCGTTGCGCATTCCCGGCGGGGGGAAAGGATCCGTATACCGCTATATGGGGAAGGGAAAGTTCCGCGAGCAGGTGTTCGATAAGGGCCGAAGTTGTTGTCTTGCCATGGGTTCCGCTGATGCAGCAGCTCACCCTGCACGAGGAGGAGAGTCTCCCGAGAAACTCGGGATAGCTTGTTACCGGTATGCCTGAACGGGCTGCGGCCTGTATCTGGGGATGGTCCTGAGGGCTGTAGGCCGCTGAATGGATGAGCAGGGTGCAGTCCCCGGGGATAAGGGCCGGATCGGAGGATTCATCCCACCTGAGGTTACTTGCGCGCAGTCCCCTTTCGGTGGCATAGCACATCGGTGAGTCGGAGCCGGAGACGCGGATACCGCTCTTTGCGAGCAGCACCGCGAGGGCCGCCATGCCGGTTCCCTTGATCCCGACCAGATACACTGACCGGAGTTCCTCCGCAAATCGGTGAGCGGCAGAATGCCTCTGTGACATACATGCCTCCCGGTACTATCTGAAAAAAAGGACCTGTTCCGCACAGATCCTTTACCAGCTGCAGTTCTGCTTATGCATGCACGCGAAAGAAGAAATGCGCTAGAGGGCTTTCAGCGCCTCGCTCATATGGCCTTTCTTGACAGCTGCTTCACACTGCTTGCAGATGACGATCTTCTTATCCTGCGCTTCACGTTCGTAGAGCACTTTGATGCCGGTTCTCCTGCACAGCGGGCAGGTTCCGCGGCCGCTTTTCACCAGTTCCCGTACTCCAGCCCCTCTATGAGCCTTAGCCATATATTCTCCTTCTTCAGCAGGCTCTCTGTCAGCCGCTGTATATCGTTATTCCAGACAAAGCGCGGTCCGCTGCTGAAGAGCATGCGGCGCAGGCGCACGTCTGAATATAGAGAGCCGGGGGGGAGTTTGTCAAGGGGGGCAGGAGTTTAGAGTAGGACGTACTTTACAGCTGTTTCTTTTCGCAGTAACTTAAAGGAGAGCGGGGCCTGGTTCCCCGGATTCGCAGCGCACTGCCTGAACACGGAGAGCTTATGGACTTCAACGACGACATGACCGAACTGATTGAGATTATGGCCGGCATCACTGACGCAGATGACATGCGGCGGTTCTTCAACGAAATTTTTACCGTCAAAGAGACCTATGACCTTGCTCTGCGCTGGAGGCTGATGAAGGATCTCTTCCGGTCCATCCCGCAGCGTGAAATTTCCCACAATCTCGGCATCAGTCTCTGCAAGATAACTCGGGGATCGAAGATCCTGAAGAAGGAGGATTCCCTCTGCCGGAAGCTCATCGCCGAACGCACAGCGTAAGAGGATCAGAGAAAGAAACCGAACGTGAGGGAACCGGTAACCTGGTTCAGCTCGGAATTGGAGGAAAGCCCCCCCTCAGTGATATACGTATGAAAGAGGGCATTCGGCACCGACAGGTCGGTCCGTACGTTCATAAAGACCAGATCAGCCGACACCCCGGCCCGTACGGTACCGTCATCCGCCGAGGAGGTGACAGTCTCCCAGTCAAAGGCCGGCACCGGCTGGCTGTATCCGAGACTTACCGCAAACGAGAGTCGGTTTGCCAGCGCCAGCAAAGCCTCGACTTCTGTGCTGAAGCGGCGGAGGCTGCTGGTGCCAAGAGCGGTGACATCCGCTGCGGCAAGCAGCTGCACCAGACGCAGACGGCCGTAGCCGGTATACGGATCAGTGGCTATGCTCATCCCGATATCGAGTCCGCTGATAATCTCATCAAAGCAGAGGGTGATGCCGGAATCCTCATCATCGAAGAAGTCCACGACCCGTCCGCTGTACGCTCCGAGCGTCAGGATTCCGATATCGAACATGAGTCCGGCACCGAGCTCCAGGCTCTCCTCTCCAGCCGGGACATAGTCTGCCGTAAAGACCTCCTGCAGCAGATCGGTACCGACAGTCAGCAGATTTCCGGTACGGGATACCAGACGCTGATTGGCATAGGACTTCTTCGAAGCCCGAACGTCGAGCCCGAGCGCGAGCGAGCCGATTCCGTAGGATGCTCCGAACTCGATCCCGTTTGTCCGTAAAACATCAAGCATAAGCGCTTCACCGACAATTCCCCTCTTTTCAAAGCAGTAGTCTGAGTAGGCGGTCAGAGACCATCCTCCTCCGGAATAGTTCAGGTTGTAGGAGAGCGAGGGCTGAGAGACATAACTCTCGAGCCCGAGCGAGTAATCGGTTTCCAGGGAGAGGCGGTCGCGGTAGTCGAGCCCCACGGAAAGCCGGGACTCAGGCAGGAAAAAGAGCGCCGCCGGGTTCATCGTCCGCACGGAACTGCCGTCGATCACTCCGGCAGTCACCTCAATGAGATCCGGAGAGCGCGCTCCGGCAGATGTCTGCGCAGAAGCGGCAGCTGCGGTAATGAGAAACAGACATAACGCTGCAGATACTCTTTTCAGTCCGAACAAAACCGTTTCCTCTCACTCACGTTTTCTGAGATGGGGAGATTCTCCCTATGTATGTGCGACTTTACTGAATCAGACTCGCTGCAGGGCTCCCTTCGGGCAGCCCATGCCCATGCATACATTACCTAGAACCGGAAATGTGCGCAATAGTTACACCGCAGATTCCCTTGGAACGGTTCTCACCCGAAAGGGTGAATCATTTTCATCCCGTAAAGCGATATCCTTGCACTCTCCCCCGCTCTACAATTGAAGGAAAGAGGAGGACGATCTGTTTCGGCTCACTGTACAGCAGCACAGGAGGAGAATGACTGTGAAAGACATCCGGACTTCCGATATCCTTATCCTTGCGGCGGCGTTTCTTCTGACCGCCGCCTCCGCCCTGCTTGCCCCCGGCATCAGGATTGACAGCTCAACCGAGGTGTTTATCCCCCAGGATCATGAAATCAAGCAGATAAACGGGCTCATAGAGCAGGAGTTCTCCTCGCTCTCCCCGATCATCATGGGTATTGAGTCACGCTTCGGCACCATCTACGATCAGCAGATCATCCGCATCATCGATGATATAACCGGTGAACTGGAGCGGATGCCGGAATCCTCCCGGGTCATATCCCTTACCAATCTCGACTATATCATAGGCAGCGAATACGGACTGGAGGTCGTACCGGTCATGCAGGGGACCGACAGTGAGGGGATCGGGGAGCTGCGGTCGAGAATTACCGACTGGAAGGATGTCTACGAGGGAACCGTCATTTCGGCAGACGAGCGCTTTGCCGCTGTCATCGTCCAGCCTCAGAGCGGCAGCAGTGAGGAGGAGGATCTCGAGATCTACCGCAGGATGGAGGAGCTCGCTGAAACGTATGCCTCTCCTGCAGTCTCCTTCGCCATAGCCGGGCTGCCGGTCATCAAAAACGAGATTAACCGCAGCGTGCTCTCCGATATCTTCTACCTGGTGCCCATTGCCGCCGTGATAATTCTGGCTGTTCTCCTCGTCTCCTTCCGCCGCCTGGAGGGGGTCATCTTTCCCATGATCACCCTCCTCGCCTCCATGACCTGGATACTCGGGATTATCAGTCTGCTTGACATCACGTTCACGATGGCAACGCTTCTCGTCCCGGTCCTTCTGCTGGTCGTAGGCAGCGCCTACAGTATCCATATCCTCAGCCACTTCTATCATGAGGTTTCCCAGAGACGGGGTTTTCTCGATGCCCGCACCATCCGGGAGATCATTGACGAGAACCAGCGGCGCATCAGGCTCCCGATACTGCTGGCGGGAGCAACCACAGCAGGCGGTTTCATCTCGCTCGTCTCGAGTCCGCTCGGTCCCTTCCGGGCTTTCGGACTGCTCAGCGCTCTGGGAATCGGGTTCTCTCTGCTCTCTGCCCTTCTGGGAATTCCCGCTCTTCTGCGCATCCGCTACCGGAAAGGCATTGATACCGAACGGTTCCACCGCACCGATGAACACGGCCGGCGCATATCGCCCATCACGGTCTTCTCCCGCTTTGAGCGGATCGTCACCCGCCGCAGGTGGTCTATCGCCCTGATCTCCGTCGCCCTCTTCGGCACAGCCCTGCTGCTCATCCCCCGCGTCACCGTGGGAACCGATATGGTCCAGTTCTTTCATCCCTCCTCCCGGCTCGCACTCTCCGTACGGGCCCTTGAGAACCGGGGGATCGGAAGCAACACCGTTGCGGTGATGATCGAATCCCCTGAACCGGGGGGCGTGCTCGACCCGGTCTTTCTCTCTGATATAGAGAAGTTTACCGCCTACATTGAGGAGGCTTCCCCTGCGGTCAAGAACAGCCAGTCGTTAGTTCCCCATATCAAGCGCATCAACCAGCTCATGCATGCCGATGTTCCCGGTCCTGCGACGGCTGCGGTGGTACGCAGAGTTGTCCCGGCAGCCGGAGAAGCTGATGAGGAGCAGGAGTTCGGCTTCGGCAGCATCTTCTCGGATGAGCCGCCTGAGGAGGAGTTGCTTCCGGAAATCAGCAGCACGGTTTCAGAGGAGCTCGCTGAACCGGCACCATCCGTCGAAGGATATGAGTACGGCAGGATAATCAGGGAGGGGTACCTTGAAGCCGGTCTTGGAGCTTCCGTTGATGATGTTATATTCTCGGTACTCAGGCGGGAAAATACCGAAGGGCTCCACTACTACGAAATACCCCTTGATCCGCAGAAGTACGGCATGCAGAGTACCGATGAGCTGAAAAACCTGATCACCCAGTACCTGATCATGTATTCCGGCAGCCTCACCGATCTAATAAACGACAGTCTCGAACCCGACAAAACGCTCATCACGCTCCAGGTCGGAAACGACACCTACGCAGGGCAGAAGGAGCTGCAGAGCCTGATCTCCGCCTTCTGGGAGCACCACCTGCCTGAAGGGTGGAGCTTCCAGGTCGGGGGCGGAGCGACGCTCGCCTACGTGCTCTCCAGCCTCGTGACCCGCTCGCAGTACATCTCGCTCGCCGCAGCGCTGATCATTGTCTGGCTGCTTGTCTCGCTCATATTCCGCTCGCTGCGCGCCGGGCTGCTTGCGATGATCCCCGTCTTCTTTGCCCTGGCCGGCATCTTCATCTGTATGGTGGTGTTCAATTTCCAGCTCGACATCGTCACCTCACTGCTCGCCTCTCTGGCTATCGGCATCGGCGTCGATTACGGGATCCACTTCCTGGAGGCCTACCGCACCCATCTTCACCGGGGAACCCGGAGAATTGTCATGCGGGTCTACCAGACTACCGGAAGCGCTATTTATATAAATGCCCTCTCGGTCGCACTGGGGTTTACGGGACTGGTCATCTCGCGCTTCACCCCGATCCGGCAGCTCGGCATCCTCTTTGCGGTGGCAATGCTGCTCTCCGGGCTCGCCAGTCTCATAGTCCTGCCCGCGGTACTTGAACGAATCAATGGAAAACGGCTGGGTGCTGTCCCGGCCCCTGAAGGAGAAAAATGATGACACGCTTACTGGTGATATTAAGCATACTCCTCGCAGCCGCCGCACCGGCAGCGCTGTTTGGAAGTGATACCAGTCCGCCCCAGACCGGTGAGCAGGTCATGGAGAGGATGCACGCGGCGCAGGAAGCCGAGACTTCCGCCCTCGATATCCAGATGACGCTTATTGATGCGGGGGGGACTGCGAGCACCCGGCGGTTCCAGACGCTCACCGACACCACCGGAGGGCAGACTAAGACGATCACAGTCTTTCTCTCCCCCGATTCGGTTAAAAACACCCGGTTTCTGACCATCTCCTCTGATCAGAAGGGGGGTGATGACAGCCAGTGGATCTACCTGCCGGCTTTACGGCGGGTCAAACGGATCTCAGCCGGGGAGC
>CAYSRK010000037.1:0-11492 GCA_964433385.1 uncultured Spirochaetales bacterium | reverse complement strand
GCTGCATATGGTCCCGGTATACGCCGACTACGCAGCCGCTGGAAACCTCAAAGTCGACGGCAGCGCCGCCCTCACGGTCCCCGGGTGCATACGGGTGCTGACTGCAGATGACGTTCCCGGCTCATCGGTATTCGGCCAGATAGAGAAAGACTACCCGATACTGGCAGGGGAGAGGATCCGCTCATGGGGAGATGTCTGCGCGCTTGTCGCAGCCGAGACCCGCTCTGCCGCGCTTGAAGCTGCTGCGAAGGTTGTAATCGAAGCAGAACCGGTCAGATCAGTCCACACCATAGAGGAGGCGCTATCAGAAAGCGCACCCATTGTTCCTTCCCGCGGCAGCTCAAATATCGTCGCTGAGCATCGGCTGCGTCGGGGAGATCCCGAAGCTGCGTTTAAAACCTGTGAACTGATCATCGAGGAGGAGTTTACGACGCAGGCGATCGAGCAGGCCTACATGGAACCGGAGGCGGCGTTCTGCATTCCCCGTCACGACGGGGTGATTGAGATCTACGGGAGCATGCAGCATCCGTTCAGCACGCGAAGGTTCACCGCAGCCCTGCTTGGGGAGCCGCTTTCCAATATTGAGGTATATACCATAGCCGTCGGCGGAGGATTCGGAGGAAAGGATGACAATGCCGCTGCTGTCTGCGCCCGTGCGGCGCTCGGAGCCAGAATTCTCAAGCGGCCGGTAAAAATGACCTATTCCCGGGAGTGGTCTTTCCGGGAGACCTACAAACGTCATCCCTACATACTCCGTTATAAGGTCGGTTTTTCAAGTGAGGGGCTCATCAGAGCGGTCAAGGCCGAGATATACGCCGATTCAGGTCCCTACCTCTCGGTCACGCCCTGGGTTACCTGGCGCTCCACCGCCCAGTGCTTCGGACCGTATGCAGTCGAGAATATCCGCGCTGATGTCTACGGGGTAGCCACGAACAACATCTTCAGCGGAGCGATGCGCGGATTCGGCGCCCCGCAGGTAAACTTTGCTGTGGAGCAGATCATGGATATGGCTGCACGCAGGCTCTCCATACACCCGCTGGGGCTGCGGCGGATGAACATGGTCAAACAGGGCAGCGTAACGGTAACCGGCCAGGTGCTTGATGACCATACCGTCAGTCTTGAGGAGGTCATGAACAGCGTTGCCCATGCAGTAGGTTTTCGGAAGAAGTACGAAGCCTGCTCATTCGGGAAAGCCGAGGGCGACGAGCTCTACGGAATCGGACTCTCGGTCAGCTATCGGGGGGCGAGTCTCGGAGCTGAAGGGATGGATTTCTGTTCGGCTATCATAAACGGACAGTATGACGGGTCACTTCTGCTTGAGACCGGCATCCATGAAAACGGCCAGGGTTCAGAGTCGGTCATGATGCTTATCCTCGCTGAGGAGCTCGGGACAGACCTCAAGCGCATCCGCTACCGCCGCTCATCTACGAGCACTATACCCGACAGCGGGACGACGGTTGCGACCCGTGGTACCATTATGGGGGGAAGCGCTGTGGTGACGGCCGCACGCTCATTCAGGAAGCTGCTTGCAGAACACCTGTCGGGGCGCCTGCGATGCAGCCCCGAAGAGGTGACGTTCCATGATGATGCAATTTGGGGATTGAACTACGACTACAGCCTCTCCTGGGAGGAGGCTATGCGTGAGCTCTACCTGCAGAAGGTGACTCCCTACGCCTTTGGGACCTTTCAGGCGCCGCCGGTGAGCTGGGATGATACGACCGGTCAGGGAAAGGCCTACTTTACGTATGTCTACAGCTGTCAGGCAGCTGAGGTAACGGTCAGCAGGAAAACTGGGGCCGTACGCCTGAAGAACATCGTTGCCGGGCATGATATAGGGCGGGCTGTGAACAGGGCGATGGTGCTGGGACAGATATACGGCGGGGTTACCCAGGGGGCTGGAATGGCGCTCATGGAGGAGTTCAGGATGGAAAACGGGCGGGTAGTCACCGACAACTTCGATACCTACCGGATCCCACGCATGACCGATATGCCCGAGATGACGGCCGTGATCATTGAAAACAGCGACCCGAACTCCCTGACCGGGGCAAAGGGTATCGGTGAGCCGGCCCTTGAACTGATAGCTCCGGCGATAGCGAACGCCGTTTACAACGCCACCGGCATCCGCCTCACCCGGATGCCGCTGAAGATCAATCCGGAGGAGCTCAATGGATAAGATTACCGTCAACGGAACGGTGTGCGAAGTAGCGGCCGAGCACCTTGAGATGACTCTGTTGCACTATCTCCGGGAAGTGCTCCTCCTGACAGGGACTAAGAACGGCTGTGAAAAAGGAGTCTGCGGCAGCTGCACGGTGGTCATCGACGGGAAGGCGGTGCGGTCCTGCCGCATCCGGATGGAGAAGGTCATCGGCTGTGGAATAGTCACGATTGAGGGTATGGAGTACCGGGACGGAACCCTGCACCCCATTCAGCAGTGTTTTCTTGATTCAGGAGCTGTTCAGTGCGGTTTCTGCACCCCCGGCATGGTAATGAGCGCCTATGCCCTGCTGCTTGTCAACCCTGAGCCGACGCGGGAGGAGATTCGTCGGGGAATGAAGGGCAATCTCTGCCGCTGCACCGGATACCAGCAGATCGTTGACGCCGTGCAGGCCGCCTCGCAGTACCTGCTGGAGCAGAAGATTCCGGTTACCCCCGGCTCCCTTGTCTGATCGCCGTTCGGAACGTCTGAGCAGGGAAAAAACGCCCCCTCGTCAAAGAGGGGGCGTTTTCAGTCTTGAAGAAAGATGCCTGTCAGCAGCAGCAGTCCGAGCGGCCGCAGCAGACTGCGTACGTTCCGGGCTCTATCTCGTCACCGCACTTCTCCTTCGCCCTGGCAATCTTCCTGATAGCCTCGTCCCACGCATCGAAAATGAACTGAGGCGTGTCGGAATCCATCTTTTTATAGAAGGCCTTTGAGCGTTCGAGCTTACTGATCCACTTGCTGCATCGGAAGGTGAACTGGTAGGTATAATCCTCGAGGGAATAGTCGGTTCCCAGGAGCTTCTTGAAGAGCACCTTCAGGTCCTCATAGCGCGGGATCTTGCCGGTCGGGGTGTCGTAGGCGTCGTACTCACCGTGAATTCTCCCTTCGGCCCAGTGCAGCCAGACTTTCTTCGCAAGCTTGCTCGTGCAGAACTTTCCCTCGGGAGTCAGCAGGAAGTAGTTGGTCGAAAATATTCTCGGAACATCCTTCATCCCCTCGACAAAGGCGATATTATTTTCGGTATACTCGCCGAGCGGATAGGAGACAAAATCCATATTCGCCATCGGGCTCGGGGTGCGTACCCCTTCAGCACCCAGGGTAGCGGAAGTGGTCTCCGATTCGAGGGTGGCAGCTTTGAGCAGAATTCCGTTCCTCCAGGAGGGGGACTCCTCCACCGGAACGGTGGTATCGCTGTCACGGCCTCCGTAGAGGATGCCCTCAACCTTTACCCCTTCACGGGCTTCGAATCCCTCTTTGTCGAAGTTCTTCAGGTAGTCGAGGCGCATGGTATAACGGGCATTACCATGAGCTACGCCGATGGTATTTCCCTTTGCATCCTTATTGCCCTCCTTCCAGGGACCGGAATGATTATCACCCTCTTTGGGAGCTTCCACCCCCTGACCGAGCCAGTAGGGCCTGTTATCCGGACCGCGGAGCACGTTTGAGAAGATGACTTCCTGCGGTTTATTGAGATTCTCAAAAATTACCGGATCATCCTCGGCGTTCACATCCTTAATGATGCCGAAAATTCCCTGTTCCACATTAACTGCCCTGAACTCGCCGTCTATGTTGCGGAAGTAGGCAATGTCATCGCCGACGATCTCCTCGCCGGGAATCATTGCCGTGGAGGTCTTGCCGCAGGCGGACGGGTAGGCGCCGGCGAAGTAGGTCCTGCGCCCGGCATCCTGGTTCACGCAGGCCATCACAAACATATGCTCGCACAGCCATCCCTCCTGACCTGACTTGCTGATGGCGAGGCGCATAGCATGTTTCTTGAGACCGATTGAGTTTCCGGCATACTGGTCGTTCATCGAATAGACAATATTGTTCTGGGTATCCATGTAGATCCGGCGCTTGTCGATGTTGATAGAACAGCCGCGCTCATCAAGCAGCCCGGCGGAATGGATGAAGCGGAAGAAGTCATCCTTCTCCTCCTCCTTCATCGCCCTGAAGTGCTCATAGGCAGGCCGGTAGAGGATAGCTTCGGAGTGGGCAACGTACCAGGAGTCGGTAAACTGAATGCAGGGAATCGTGAAGGGGGAGAAGGCAGGGCCTTCGCAGAAGAACTTGACGACCACGTCCTTGCCCTCCATGATGTTCTCTGCTATATCCATAATTTCCGCATAACCCTGTTCGTACTCGACAGAGTTAAGAGACTTCATCTTCGGGAGATTCTCTTTATAGACCAGGTACTTGGTGTTCGCCTTATCCCGGGCCTGGTCACCGTAGCCGTCCCAGTGGATCGTCTGACCGTCAAGGGCGAGCTTGAACTCCTCTCCCTTCTCCAACGCCATATCACGCAGATGCTGCTCGTCTTCGGGACTGTCGTCACAGACGTATATACTTGCCGGATTACAGTGTTCGGCAAAGCTTCCGACAAAATCGAAGACTTTACGGTTTTCAAGAGCCGCCAGCTTCGCGTAACTGGTCTCGTTCATCTTGCTTTTCAGCAGTTCGGTAAACTTGGAATCCATGAATCTCTCCTTATAATAAAGGTTCATTATGGATTTTATAGAGTTGTGTAATGATGTTCAATAGTCGGCACGCAAGGCCTTCCCTGATTATCCCGGATCTTTACCGGGCTCCGGTGAGAAACCGTCTTCGCAGCTTTAACAGCCCCTGATCGCTGAGTCCGACAGTCTCCCGGAGGTAATCGCCAACCGAAGCGTAGCGGGATCTGATCGAGCTGACGGCTGCAAGGAGAAACTTAGGCCGCGTTTCGAGCAGCGGATAGGTGTGCACGGGGTCGAGGTTCAGCTGATACGTTTCAAACTGGCGGGCGGAGCGCGCCGCAGCTGTCTCAAGCTCGCTGCCGCGGAAGCCGATCTGCAGGTAGTCGGAGAGCACAGCCTCATCATCAGCTCCGAGCGCGTAGAGAAAGAGTGCGGAGAAGAACCCCGTCCGGTCCTTGCCGGCAGTGCAGTGAATGACCGTAGGGACATACGAATCGGCAGTCAGCAGGGCAAAGACCCGCCGCAGGTGACCCGCATACAGCTCGGGCATCTCCCGGTAGTTCTGCTCGATATGAACTGCGGTATCAGCCTTTCCCTCCATGGCCGATCTGAAGAGTTCGACAACCGCTTCGAGCCCCAGGCTTCCCTCTTCCATCGCTATCTGCACATACTTCCAGCTGGCCGGTATCCGGTCGGGATGAGCCCTGATTTCATCACGGGAGCGCAGGTCGATTACCCGCCGGATGCCGAGCTGCGTGAGAAACTGCTGCTCGGCCTCGGTCACGAAGGTCAGCCGCCCCGAACGGTAGAGCAGGCCTGGACGGGTCTGCAGTCCGGGTGCTGTCTCTATGCCGCCTAAATCCCGGAAGTTGTGACAGTTCGGAAGCTCAGCACGGTAGTCCGGTCTCAGTCCATATCGGTCCTGCGCGCTGATTCTGTTCACGGCAGCAGCTCCCGCTCAAGGTCCCGCAGGAAAGCTCCCACATCGCAGACAATGCCGACAGCCTGGGCGGAACCCCGGTCGGAGAGCTTGGTGACAACTGCCGGGTTGATATCAATGCAGATTGTAGGAACATGGGAGGGGGTCATATTGCCCGTTCCGATAGCGTGCAGCATGGTAGCGAGCATGATAATGAGGTCGGCGTCTTCAATGATCTGCGCATACCGGTCCTGAGCTTCAATCATGTCGTTCACCGTCTCAGGAAGCGGTCCGTCGTCACGGATAGAACCGGCTAGACAGTAGGGGATGCCTGCTTGTACCGTCTCGTACATCAGGCCGCCCGTGATCACTCCTGTTTCCACCGCTTTTTTAATGGAACCGCAGCTGCGGATCGTATTGATTGTCCTGATGTGATGATTGTGTCCCGATTCCACGACTCTGCCGCTGTGCAGGTCTATGCCAAGCGAGGTGCCGTACAGCTGCAGCTCGAGGTCATGCACGGCTACGGCATTGCCGCCGAGCAGTCCTCCTATGAACCCCTCCCGAACAAGAGCTGCCAGCGCTTCGGCACCGCCGGTATGGATCACGACCGGCCCGGCGACGGCGATTGCCTTGCCGCCGGCAGAGCGGATGCGCCGCAGCATCTCAGCGGTCCGCTCCACTGCAATACGGCCGCTGCGTTCAGAAGAAACCTCTCCGGCCATGAAGGAGAAGGGTCCGCTGTCCTCCTTGCGGATATCGGGGGGGAAGACCCGTACTGAATCGCTGCCGCAGACGACCTGGTCACCGCGGAGGAGGTTGCGAAGTTTGGTGCAGGTGAACTCCGAATCCCGGAGGACCAGCACCGCATCCATCCGCTGAGAGGAGACCGGCAGCCAGCTGCCTCCGTAGAAGACCTCGGTACGGTGGTTGGTTGTTGAGTAGAAACCCTCGGGGGCAACTCCGTCCTTTTCCACCGGGCACAGGAGAGCCGAAGGCACTTCCGCCTCGTATGCGCCCAGATCGGTCAGCCTGTCAGCAATCCGCTGCATCGGCTCTCCGAGGGCTGCGTCAACCCGAATCTCCACGGAGGAGAACTCTTCAGGAGTTTTCCCGACGGTAAAACGGGTAATCCGGTAATCGCCGCCCTCAAGCAGGATTGTATTGAGAATTCGGGAAAGGAGCCCTGAATCGATGAGGTGGCCTTCGGATATAAAGGTACGTGTCTGCATAGAGCCATATGTAGCACGAGGCGGGTAATTGATCAAGTAAAGCACCCTGTGAAAGCCCGGGAACAGATCCAGCCGGAGTTAAGGTTTTGCAAAAAAAATGGACGAAAAGTATTGTATAAAAAATAACATGTTGTTATTATAAGAACACAATTATTTTTATAGAATCAGAAACAGGGAAAAACGTTGCATTATGTAAACTTTTTGTCCATAATGGAGCGCACAGTGAGGAGAAGATATGGAAAAGATCAAAGTTGCCGTCATCGGGGCCACCGGGGCTGTCGGGCAAATCTTCATGTGGATGCTTGCTGAGCATCCGTGGTTTGAAATCTCCTACATAACCGCCTCGGCGGCGAGGACGGGAGAACTGTACGGTCATTCCGTCCACTGGGTGCTTCCCTTTGAGATGACGCGGTCCCTCATTCCGCTGGAGATAAGGGAGTACAGCATTGAAGCTATGAAGGCCGAAGGGGTGAAGATTGTTTTCTCCGCAATGCCTGCCAATGTAGCCGCTGCCGCGGAACCGGAGCTGCGGGATGCCGGTTTCTTTGTCTTTTCCAATGCCGGGGCCATGCGTTATGACTCTGACGTTCCAATCCTGATCCCCGAGGTCAATCTTGATTCCCTCAGCATGATCACCCGTCAGGGCTACCCTGAGGGCGGATTTATCGTGACCAACGCCAACTGTTCCACCACCGGCCTCGCCGTGGCGCTTGCGCCGCTGGTGAAATTCGGTATCCGGGAGCTTACGGTATCAACCTACCAGTCGGTCAGCGGGGCGGGGTATCCCGGACTCTCATCTTTCGATATCACGGACAACGTTATCCCGTTTATCGGGGGTGAGGAGGAGAAAGTCGAGAAGGAGATCAGGAAAATCCTTACCATAGACCCTGAAGTCTACGTCTACTGCGCCCGGGTACCGGTTATGTTCGGCCACAACGAATCAGTCTGGGTGGAGTTCGACGAGGATGTCTCCATTGAGCAGGTTATCGCGGAGTGGGACTCCTTCATCATCAACGAATCAGGGCTTCCCTCGTCACCTCAGAAACCGGTAATCTACCGACCCGAAGACACCTTTCCGCAGCCCAAGTATGCATTCTGGGGAACCCCGCGGGGGATGGTCACCTATACGGGAAGACTGAAGAAGAAGAACCGCCGAATCGGGTTCAACCTGATGGTGAACAACGTGGTGAAGGGGGCGGCAGGGGGTTCGATCCAGAACGCTGAAGCCTTTGTGCAGATGTACAGCCATCGCTGACCGTCGCAGTCGGTCAGGCCGTCCTTCCCTGCGGCGATCTTCCCTGTTCGCCGTTCCTGTCTGCTGACAATTACTCGCCGAGCGTAGTATAATGCACATGCAGAGTTGCTGCTGTGAGGCTCAGTTCTGCCTGGGATCAGCAGCTGGGGAAGAGAGACCGGTCCTGCAGAAATCCGATTATCTGTGCAGGACCCGGGGAGGCCGCATATGAGCAAAGCGCAGATTGTCCGTGATATGCAGTATGCCGGTTCATGGTACGAGAGTGATCCTGACCGGCTTGTCCTTACCATTGAGGAGGCTCTGAAGGAGGCCGGAGAGCGGGAGAACAGGAGAAAGGCAGCCGGTTCCGGGGCAGCCGTACCCCGGGCGGGAGCCTGTATCGCCATGCTGCCCCATGCCGGACTCCTCTTCTCAGCCCGCGGGATAGCCTCGCTGTTCGTAAACCTTCCGGTTTCCGTCAATGAATTCATTATCATCTCACCCTCCCATTACACCCATATTCCAGCCGACACCTTCACTACCGCAGCTGTGGATGCGGTGAGAACCCCGTTCGGGCTCATAGCTGCAAAGCCCATGCATGAGCTCCTTCCGGGCAGAGTTGTCCATATTGACTACCGTTCGATAGCGCTCGAGCATGCGCTTGAAATGTTCCTCCCCTTTATTGCCCACTATGAGATGAGCGCCAGGCGCAGCGTCACCGTAGGCATGTGCATGGTTTCCCATATAACCGCGCTCAAGGCGGTGGAACTGCTCAGCGGAGCCCTCCTTGAGGCTGTAGGTGACGAATCGGTCATCAGCGGGAAGACGGTAATCATAGCCAGCTCCGATTTCACCCACTACGGGAGAAGGTTCGATTATGTTCCCTTTGAGTATCTCGGTTCCTCAGAAGCTCAGGAACAGGCGGTGAGGAAGGATGACCGTGAATACGCACAGCTGTTTGCCCAGAGCCGCACAGGGGAACTGCTCGAGAGAGCCGCTGAGCGGAGACCTTCGATCTGCGGGTTCGCCCCGGGACTCACAGCCTCGTTCACTGCCCGGCAGCTGGGGCTGACGGGGGAGGTGTTTGATCAGTATACATCCAACGATGTGACCGGACCGTCGGAGGACTTTGTTTCCTACTGTTCGGTATTATGGAGGTAGCAAGTTATGCTCAGTGAACAAAGCCGCAGATATCTGCTCGCATCAGCCCGGGAGAGTATTGCCGGGTATCTCAGCGGAGCCTCAGATCTGGAGCAGGCCGGAGATGATGAACAGCTGCCCGAGGAGCTGCAGGGACAAAACGGTGTGTTCGTCACCCTCCGCATCATGAGGGAAGACGGTGAACCTTCGATACTCCGCGGCTGCATCGGGAACGTCAGGGGATTTGAACCGCTCCATGTTGCGGTGAAGCGGCTGGCTGTCGAGGCTGCGGTGGCAGACCCCCGTTTCCGCCCTGTCGGGACCCTGGACGAGCTCAACACCCTCGATATTGAGATATCGGTACTGACAATCCCCGAACGGGTTGATTCCTACGGGCAGATCAGAATCGGCCGTGACGGAATTCTTCTCGGATACCGCGAACGTTCCGCTCTCTTCCTCCCCCAGGTAGCAGTAGAGCAGGGGTGGGACCTTGAGCAGACGCTCTCCCACCTGGCAATGAAGGCGGGACTGAATCCTGATGCCTGGAGAGACCCCGACTGCCGGTTTGAGACTTTTCAGGCTGAATACTTCAGTGAGCAGGAGATGGATTTGTGAGTGCTGCCGCAGTCTGCAGTTTCTGCATCTTCCGCTGCCGGATTGAAGAGGGGGAGACGGGCATCTGCGGCGTGCGCCGCTGCAAGGATGGTTCCATTGAAACCGTCGTATACGGCAGGATCGCCGCGCTCGCGGTCGACCCCATCGAAAAAAAACCCTTCTACCACTTCCTCCCCGGATCACAGACGCTCTCAGCGGCCCTTCCCGGGTGCAACCTGCACTGCGCCTACTGCCAGAATCATGGAATTTCCCAGTATCGGGAGATGAGCTTGCCCCCCTCCGCCTTCATAAGCCCCGCTGAGCTTGCACAGCAGCTTGAAATCCGCGGACTCGATACCCTCTCCTTCACCTACTCCGAGCCGGTGGTATGGCAGGACTACATGCTCGACACTGCACGGCTGGTGAAACGGCACGGCGGGAACAGCTGTATGATTACCAACGGAACCATGACCCCCGAAGCGCTCGATACCATGCTTGAGCTGATTGACGGCTTCAATATCGATGTCAAGGGCAGCACGGAATTCTACCGACGCTGGTGCGGGGGCGCCCTGGACCCGGTGGTGAAGAACATCGAACGGATCAGCGCCCGCTCGCAGGCGGTCCTCGAGGTTACCACCCTCGTTATAGAGGGGATCCACACCCTCGAAGAGATACGGATGCTTGCACAGCGGCTGCGGGATGCGGGTGTTCAGGTCTGGCACCTGAGCCGATTTTTCCCCGCCTACCGGATGCGCGATATCCCGCCGACAAGTGAGGCGTTTCTTACGGAGGCGCTTGAAGCAGCTGAAGCTGTCGGGATACCCCACCTGTACAGCGGCAACAGCGTGGATACCCGGTGGGGCGCGACCCGCTGTCCCGTATGCGGGCTTGAACTCATCCCCTCCCACTCCTACGGCGGAGAGGCCGGCAAAGCGGCTGCAGACCATATCAGGGAGGGCCGTTGCGCAGGCTGCGGAACCCCCATCTACGGCAGGTTTTCCCGCAGCTGATCCTCAGGGAGCGCAAACAGATAGGTGATGCATTTTCTGACAACTGCGGTGAACTCCCGGCGGTTCTGCCTCAGGCGGTAGGGACCGGCGTTGCCCGGACAACCGCTGCAGCTCTTTCCGAGACTCTCCCGTCTGAAGCAGGTGCGGCTGATGAACAGGGGAGGGGAAAATGGCGGGTCTTCCAGCCCGCTTGTCTCGCGAAGCCGTCCCGAGAGAACTGGGGGAAGCTGCTCTCCCTCCAGCCACCAGTAGCCCGGCATGTTTTCGCCGGTGAGCGCATCCAGCAGAAGGAGCGCCTGTGAATTGGCGCAGTAGAGGTAGATGTCGGCAAAGAAACCGATCTCAAACCCTGCGGGAGCAGCCTCTCTCAGTTGCGGGATCCGCAGGATGTGGCCGAGGTTGTTCAGCCCGATGAGCAGGGAGCGGTTACCTCCCGGTTCACCGGTTGCGAAGCGGCCGATAAGCGCCCTGACAGCGGTGAAGTACTGCTCCTCGTCAAAGAGCACCGGGTTGAGGGGCAGGAACCAGGTTTCCTCCCTGCGCGGCAGATCTTCCGGACTGCACACCTCAGGGGAGAGGAGAAACGGTACCGGATACGCTGACTGGGGAACCAGTGCCGCTCGGGGCGGCAGCGACAGGGAAGTCTCCTTCAGGGGAGGGGCATCCGCCGGATCAGCATATGAGCGTTTTGCCTTCACAGCAGCGTAAAA
>CAYSRK010000036.1:0-3101 GCA_964433385.1 uncultured Spirochaetales bacterium | reverse complement strand
CCCGCCTCATTCAGCGATTCTAACAACGAAGAACCCTGGATCTCCTGTCCGCCACCCATGAAGACCCGGGCGCCGACAATCATGTCATCGACAAGATCCTTGATCGTACGCTTGGCTTCATACAAGATCGTCTCCATCGCAGAACGGGCTTCCTGTCCGTCGGCTGTCATCTGCATCCCCCGATGCTCCAGCACCGCCCCTGCCGCCAGTTCATCGCGCACCGCCTTGTTCATGGCATCACGGCTTTTTGCCGGCAGATAGACATACAGCAGTGCAGACTCCGAACCAGCCTGACGGGCAGCAGCACGGACATCCTTTTCATCCGCCAGAAATCCGTGCTGCACCCACACGGCAAAGGTATTTCCTTCGGCAGCAGGCGGCGTACCGAAATGCAGGCTCGGCTCCCGCGGAACTTTGGCATGTCCCTGCACAAATGAGAGGGATTTCATCTCTCCTGTTACCCGGTTCTTGATGCGTTCGTGGCGGGCACTTTCCACCCGGTTTGATTCCGAATTGAGAATGAGCAGCTGGTTCTGAAAATCATCGTTCCATGCAGCACTCTCTTCGGTCTGCAGACGATAGGTTTGTTCCACCTTCATCACCAGCTTCGTTGTTTCCAGCAGAGCGGAGAGTTTTGAACGGATGGGAGCGCTGCCTTCTGCAAGGTTCTCTACCAGCAGATCGGCAATTGTTTCAATATTCGCATAGATCCCGACATCGTTCTGCTTGCCGGCGATCTTGTTAATCAAAAAGATCAGGGCACAGGTTCTTGCACGAAGCTGATCATCCGCATCCCCCGCCTGCCATTTCTGAATAGCCCCGTAGATATTCGCCGGAACCATCCTGGCCTGCAGAAGCTTCTCAGCAGCATCAAAGTAGAGGATATCGGCCGGGATCACATGCCCGAGCGGCCGTTCAGCATACTGCTGGATGACCTTGAGAATCATGCTCAGCTGATTGCGCAATTGACTGTCGGTCCCTGTCTGGTCCAGTACCCGCAAAGCCTGTTCCCAGAACCGTCTGCGGGTAGGCAGGATGGGGTAATCTGCAGCAAATACCTGGTTATCAGCCGCACGATGGGCCAAAGCGGTACCCGAAAGATGCTTCGCTATCTCGCCCCGGTTCTTCTCGATTACCGCTTCGATGGCAGGCTTCGCTTCAGGCTTCTTCGCCAGGATCACCTTCCTGATAACCCCTTCTACATCAGCCTCGGAGAGCTCCACCCTTACGGGAAATCGTCCTTCCAGCTTTTTCAGATTGGACATACCGGTAATCGCTGTCTGTCCGGTGCCGATAAACATCACCTTCCCGCCAGCGTGCTTTGAAAGCGTCTCCACCATTTCCTGTACTTCCATCGATCGCTGCAGGCTGCTGCCGATAAACTGCTGAACCTCATCAAATACTATCAGAGTCAGGGGCATCTTCCCGTTTCGCTCCAGCGCTTCCCTGAGCGCTTTGATCAGCTCATCATTAGATACATCCTCCCGGTTCGGGTAGAGATTGTTGAATGTTTCCACGCAGCTCGATTCTGTCGGGTATACCTGCGGCTTTCTATGAACCAATGCCTTATGAAGACCCTCAGCAACATAGAAGTTATCAAGCTCCTCTTCCCAATCATACCCGGCCTGCTCGACCTCATGCTTCACTTCCTCAAAGATTCCCTCCTTCTGCAACCGCATGACAAACCGGGCGGCAGGATAGAAGGTCGGCAGTCCCACCGACTTGAAGATGAGCTGCAGGAGCGCCAGCCGCACACTGGTGCTGGCCCCGGAACCCAGGGTTCCCGATACCGCATGCAGTCCGCCATGCCGTTTCGCCGCGATAGAAAGCTCCTTCAGCTGATCCCGAATTTCCTGGGGCAGTTCCGCTACCCCCCTGGCCGCTGCACCGTCGGGAAAGATCGTATCGATCCAGAAAGAACGAAGCATCTTGACAAGATGACTCTTCCCAGAACCAAAGAACCCGCTGACCCAGACTCCCTGCTGCTGTGAGGCATCGATGTGCTTGAGAAAACTCTCCAGTATCCGGGAAAGCCCATCGGCATATTTACCGTCACAGACAAACGTCTCAAGCTCAAATCGCAGCACCTTCAGATCTTCGGCACTGGCACCATCGTTGACATTGGCCACACCGTTGTTCGGCAAACTTCGTGTAATCGGGTCCTTAACAAATACCTCGCGGTTATTCATACGCAATTCCTTCTTTTCTGCTAATTCGCATCCAGGATCGGGACAGCACGGTAGCTCCACCCGTCATATCCATCAAGCAACCGATAGCTGTGCTCAACCAGTCGTCCAGGAAAAAACACCAGAAGCTTTCCGGCAAACAGAGGAGCTAGGACATCAACTATATCCTTCACCTTGACAAAGCCGTAAAGCGAACCGACCCCGGTAAGGGCTGCCACCGTGTCGGCATCTACCAACGTTTTCTTTAGGAATTTCTGGAATTCTTCGGCAACGGATCTGATAAACCGTGCTTCCAGTGAGCTGGGCATGAGATGAGGCTGCCGGTAGTAGCGCTCTGCATACTTCTGCAAGGCAAACCAACGGGGATAGGCATCGGTCAGGTCAAAGCATTCCCATCGATGGCCGGCATCTCGGGTAACCAGTTCAAACTCGTCGATGCGCATGCGCATCTTCAGCTCATCCTGCTCGTCATATACGCAGAACATGATCCGCTCTTCTGCTGTCGAATCGTGCCGCCAGGGCAGGGAAACGAATTCTTTATAGACTTCGATCAGCCGTTTTATCTTACTCATCTTCTCCCCTTCGCCCGTAGACATCCTGAGGAAATTCAATTTCAACTATCTCCCCGATCCGCTTCATGATGATCATCCGCCTCCAGGAGGCTTCATGGGCCAGCTCATAGAGTTCAGAGAGCGAACAGTCCAGCAGGTCGGCAAAGACTGTGCTGAAGAGCAGCTGCCCCCGTGATCCTGTCAGATAGCCTAAAAACAGTGCATAGGAGACTGCCGCCGCGCCAGCCGGAGGATGTACCCGTACTTTGTTCTTTTTCCCCTGCAAATGCCCTGACTGAGTCCAGCTCGAGAGGAGACTGCGGGTCGTTGAGCGAAGGACTACCTGGCTGTAGCGGTCCTGATA
>CAYSRK010000035.1:0-16260 GCA_964433385.1 uncultured Spirochaetales bacterium | reverse complement strand
ATCCTGATCTTTTGTCGGACGACGGGGAACCGGTCGGCTGGAGCAAGGCGACCGGGCGAGGATATTCGGACCACCTCCCGGTCTATGCAGTATTCAGGGATGAAGAAATCCCAGGTCAGCGGGATCAGTTCCCTCGTCTTTGAGCATCTGCAGCGTTTCGTGCAGATACCCCGATTCGTGGGCATCAAATGAGTAATAAGGGATGGGGGAGGGCTTCCCGAGCAGCACCTCTGTTCCGGCATGGCTGTAGCCGAAGAGAATAGGCGGTATGGTAACGAGAAAATCATGGCGCATCACGTACCGGTACACCGGGTCTCCGGTACTCTCGATGAAACGGGCGGCGGCAAAGTTGAGCACCCGCGGCATGCCGAAGGTAACGACAAGGAACTCTTTTTCAGGAAAACGCAGTTTCAGGTCGATATAGGCGAGGTATGCCGTCATTCCTCCGGCACTGTGACCTGTAATAATAATCGTTTCGCCCGCAAACTGGTCAACCTGCTGAAGCAGCTCCCCCCTGATGCCGGCATACTTGTCCTGCAGACCGGCATGGGCTTTGAGAACCGGGCCGTCATACATCCGATGCAGTGAATCAGGGCTGATAAAGAACAGGGGGCTAAGCGCAAAATCCAGATTCATGGCAGAATCGATCCGGTTGTCCGGGGCCTGGGTTGCCCGGAAGGCGAGATAGAGCGTCCGGTCCTCCTCAATGCAGAGACCGAGGGTGTTCGTCTGCGGGTCGCTCAGGTAGGTGAGCTCCCAGCCAGTCTCAAGCCAGCTCTCCTGTTCTTTCCAGACGGCAAGACACATCTGGTAGAGACGGTAGAGTTCCCGAGCTGGAGGGGTATTGCTGATTTGCTCCTGTGCTGAGGCTCCGATCCCGATATCCCAGCTTCTGCAGGAGGTTAAGCCGGGCAGAAGCAGGATGGCGAACAGCGCCAAGAGTAGAGTGCGGAGCAGAACTGCCGGTAATCCTGTCTGTTTCATAATCCCGAATTCATTATACGGGGTGCAGGGGAAAAAACAAATACCCCGGTCGCTCTCCAATACTGATGGGATCACTATCCAGGATAAACTGAAGTGTGCTACACTGAAGGCCATTAATTGATGCAGGCGTGCAGGGATGACAGAACCGTGAATAATGAGCACAGCAGTACGGCAGGTAAGCAGAATCCGGGCAGGATCCGGCGGCGGGAGAGCAGCGGGCGTCACGCCCGCAGAAGGAAGGATACGGTCCGTTATACGCCGCCTAAGTATCCGGTGAGGCAGCATCAGCTCTACCTGGTTAAGCCCGCTGTCTGGAGAAGGTACCGGCGGGAGAACACTATTGATCCCGAATACAGAAAACGGGCTCGCAGAATCGGTTACTACAGTCGGTTCTTCAATCCGCTTAAACTGCTGCAGGATCTCTTCTACGGTGGAAAAATTGCCGAAACGGACCTGAGCGATGCCGAACTGGTTTTTATCGTCGGTCACTGGCGCAGCGGAACAACCCATCTGCACTACCTGATGGCCGAAGATCCCTCTTTCGGGTATCTGACCAACTACCAGGCGCTCTTCTTCAACATCGCCCATCTGAGCACCGCCCGGATGAAGGCGCTTGTTAAACCTTTTTTTCCACGGCGGCGACCCCAGGACAATGTGAGAATTACCCCCGATGCGCCTCAGGAGGAAGAGCAGCCGTTAAGCACCATGACTGCGAGAAGCGGGCTCGGAGGATTCTACTTCCCCCGAAATGACGTCTACTTCCGTAAGTACCTCTTCTTTGAAGGGTGCTCCGAGGCTGAAATTGCCGCCTGGGAGGAGGACTACCGTGAGCTGCTGCAGTCCATCTCCCTGCTGAACGGCAAGAAAGACCTGGTTCTGAAAAACCCTCACAACACCGGGCGTATCGCAGTCCTCAGCCGGATGTTCCCGCAGGCGAAGTTCATTTTCATCCACCGCAATCCCTACGATATCTATCAGTCCACCCTCCATCTCTACGACAGTATCGTCAAGACGCAGTTTCTGCAGCACATTTCCCCTGAGCAGCTGCAGGAGAAGATTGTCAGCTGCTTCAGGCAGATGTTCAGAGCCTATGAGAGCGGCCGCAGTCACCTGCGTGAGGATCAGCTTATCGAGATATCCTACAGCAGTCTTTCTCAGAGGCCGCTCGAAACGGCACAGCAGATTTACAGGCGACTCTCGCTCCCCGGGTTCGATGCCGCCCGGCCGAGGATGGAGCAGTACCTCAGCCGGATTGGAGTGTACCGGCCGAATGCCTACGAACCGCTGAGCGATGAAACGCTGGATATTCTCAACCGGGAGTGGGCTCCTTACTTTCAGCGTTTCGGCTATGAGATGCTCTAAAAAAGGACTGCGGCTGGGTTGAGTCAGGTCAGGACCTACAGCTCCGGCATCAGACTGCTGTCAGCAATGTTGAGTTCACATACAATCTGCTCAAGTTCGAGCCCGATATTGATGGTGTGCAGCACGACGTGTTCGCCCGCTGCAGGCTCTCCCCCTTTTGCTTCAGCTGCCTCCCGGGGAGCCTTCAGGCCCGAAGAGCTGAAGTTGAGAAATCCCCTGACCCCGGCTGCCAGCAGCCGATTGTAGACCTCAAGCGCGGCGTGTTCGGGAACTGCGATGACTGCGAGCCGTATCTCCCTCTCCTGTATTACTGTTTCAATACTGTCCATCGGGTAGACCGGCACAGGGCAGATTTCCTGATCGCACACTCTTGTGTCTACATCAAAACCTGCTACAATCTTAATACCGTCGGTTCCGAAGCTGCCGTAGCGCAGGATAGCCCCCCCGATACGGCCGCAGCCGACAACGGCGGCGTTCTGGTATCCCTCTTTGCCGAGGATCCGGTCAAGGCTCGCAATGAGGCTGTCGATCTCGTACCCGCCCCGTTTCTGCCCGATGACATGGAGGAGAGAGAAGTCCTTGCGGACGACGGCTGCCGGAATGCCGGCAGGATCGCCTATATTGTTGGCGAATACGCGCTCGAATCCCATCTGCTTCAGCTGCCGCAAGTTGCGGTCGTAGGTGACGATTCTCCGTATCATATCCTGGTGCATGAAAATTCCTTGTATGGTAGTATAATGTGAAACAATTCATATTAATTATAATTTATATGATTTATAAAAGCAATAATAAAATTTTAAAAATTAAATAAGAATATGTATTGAATATAACTGGCAAATTATGTAATATTTGTCCAATAAAATTGACCGGAGGAATTATGGCTGTTTCAGATAGCACACTGACCTTTTCTGCTGGCCTGCAGGAGTTTATTGAGGAGTGGAAGGAGAAGCCCGGGAACCTGATCATGATACTGCACAAGGTTCAGGAGGAATTCGGTTATATTCCGCGGGAAGCTGCCGACAAGGTTGCAGCCATGCTGGATGTGCCGCTGGCGAAGATCTACGGCGTGACGACCTTCTATCACTTTTTCAAGCTTACCAAGCCCGGGGAGCATAACATCCAGGTCTGTCTCGGTACCGCCTGCTATCTCAAAGGCGGCAGCGGTCTCATTGACGAGCTGCAGAGTCTGCTCGGGATTTCGGTCAACGAGGTTACCAAGGACGGAAAATTCTCACTGGAAGGCGTCCGCTGTGTCGGATGCTGCGGGCTCGCTCCGGTCATGGTTATCGGTGAGGAAGTGTACGGGAAAGTTACCAAAGATATGCTGCCCGAAATTATCGCAAAGTACAGCTGAGCAGGAGCGGGGATTGCACGCCGAGATATGTGATTATCTGCTGGATGTAATCCATAACTCTCTCGAGGCGGGCGCGACTGCTGTTTCGGTCCGGCTCGAGGAGACGGATGAGCAGATTGCAGCCGAGGTTGCCGACAACGGCCGCGGGATGAGCAGGGAGGAGCTCTCTGCAGCGACAGATCCGTTTTATACCGACGGACTGAAGCACAGGCACCGATCAGTCGGTCTCGGGCTGCCGTTTCTGTTCCAGGCTGCCGAGGCCGCCGGCGGAGAGGCGGCCGTTGAGTCAACCGAAGGCGCGGGAACTGCATGCCGGTTTTCCTTCAGCAGTTCCCATGTTGATACCCCTCCGCTGGGCGATATCGCGGGAACGGTGCTTGCAGCCTGCACCTACGGAGGCAGCTTTGAGCTGAACTTCAGGCGCACCATCTGCCGTAACAGCAAGAGCGGCTCCTATGCGGTGAGCAGGAGTGAGCTTGAGGAGGCAGTGGGCGGATTTGAGACGGCTGCATCACAGAAGCTCGCAGCCATGTTCCTCAGGTCCCTGGAAGAGGACCTGCAGGAACAGTGAAGGAAGAAGGACAGGACGGCCATGCTCCTGCGGGGGCGGACGCAGTGCAGCGGGCGTGGCAGAGAATACGGACTGGTTACAGATCCGTGGACATTCAGGAGGACAACATGGCCAAGATGACTCTGGAAGATCTGAGGAAGCTGCGCGATGAGAAGAAGAAAGAGATGGCGCACCGAACTGCAGAGGGCAAGGATACGCGGATAATCGTCGGAATGGGGACCTGCGGTATCGCCGCCGGCGCCAAGAGAACGCTCGAAGCGTTCATAGATGAGCTGAACGAACAGAATCTCGACAATGTGGCCGTTACCCAGACCGGCTGCATGGGTCTGTGCTATGTTGAGCCGACCATTGAAGTGCAGATGCCGGATATGCCGAACGTCATCTACGGCAATGTGGATGAGGAGGCAGCCCGGAGAATCGTGCGCAAACATATTCTCAAACGGCAGCTGGTCAACGATCATATTTTTGACCGGCCGGCAGCCGACATCATCCAGGACGGGGGTAAGTAATGGCAGTGAGCAGCTATGTCTTAGTGTGCGGCGGAACCGGCTGCGAATCAAGCAAGGCGGACCAGATATTCAGGAACCTGCAGCATGCCTGCACCGAGCACGGCATCACCGATGAGGTCCAGGTTGTGAAAACCGGCTGCTTCGGCTTCTGTGAACAGGGGCCGATTGTCAAGGTTCTTCCCGATGAGACCTTCTATGTCAAGGTAACTCCCGAGGATGCCGAGGAGATAATCAGCGAGCATCTGATCAAGGGCCGGGTTGTCTCCCGCCTTGTCTACGATTCAGCCGGCAGCAGGACCAATGCCAAGGTGGAGGATATTGATTTCTACCAGAAGCAGTTTCGGATCGTGCTGCGTAACTGCGGGGTGATCGACCCGGAAAACATTGATGAATATATTGCCCGCGAGGGGTATGCGGCGCTGGAGAAGGCGCTCTTTTCCATGACTCCCGACGATGTGATCAGGGAGCTGAAAACATCTCAGCTGCGCGGACGCGGCGGGGCAGGCTTCCCGACATGGCTGAAGTGGAGCTTCACCAAGGATGTGGAGGAGAAGGAAAAGTATGTCGTCTGCAATGCCGACGAGGGGGACCCGGGGGCCTACATGGACCGGAGCACCCTTGAGGGGGACCCGCACTCAATTCTCGAGGCTATGACCATCGCCGGTTACACTTGCGGGGCATCCAGGGGCTATATTTATATCAGGGCGGAATATCCGCTGGCAATCAGCCGGCTCAGGATAGCCATGCGCCAGGCCCGTGATTACGGTCTGCTCGGAGAGAATATCCTCGGTTCCGACTTCAGTTTCGATATCGAGATCAGACTCGGGGCGGGAGCCTTCGTCTGCGGAGAGGAGACTGCGCTGATCGCCTCCATTGAGGGTGAGCGGGGCATGCCCCGCCCGCGGCCGCCGTTCCCTGCGGTCAAGGGAGTCTGGAACAAGCCGACGGTCATCAACAACGTGGAGACCTGGGCGAATATTCCTATCGTGATACTCAAAGGCGGCGAGTGGTTTTCAAAAATCGGAACCGAAGATTCCAAGGGGACGAAGGTATTTGCCCTGACTGGAAAGATACGCAACTCCGGACTGGTCGAGGTGCCCATGGGAACCACGCTTCGGGAGATCATCTACGATATCGGGGGCGGTATCGCCGAGGATAAGAAGTTCAAGGCCGTTCAGACCGGAGGACCCTCCGGAGGGGTCATTACCGCTGACTATCTCGATACTCCGATAGATTACAAGTCCCTTACCAGCCTTGGATCAATGATGGGTTCAGGCGGCATGATCATCATGAACGAGGATGACTGTATCGTTGATGTTACCAAGTTTTACCTCGGATTCTCCGTTGAGGAGTCCTGCGGTAAGTGCTCCCCCTGCCGTATCGGCGGCCGATCGCTCTACAATATCCTCGATCGGATTACGAAGGGGGAGGGAGAGCTGTCTGATATCAAAAAGATGAAGGATATCGGGCAGGCCATGAAGAAGGCCTCCCTCTGCGGATTGGGACAGACAGCTCCCAACCCGATACTCTCAACCCTCACCTATTTCGAGGATGAGTATATGGCCCATATCAAGGACAAACGCTGTCCGGCCGGCAAGTGCAAGGAGCTTATCTCGTTCCACATCCTCGCCGACAAGTGTATCGGGTGTACGGCCTGCGCGCGCAAGTGTCCCACCGGCGCGATATTCGGGGAGAGACGGAAGGTGCACCGCATTGACCCGGATCTCTGCATCAAGTGCGGGGCCTGTCTGGAAACCTGCAAATTCGGGGCGGTGTTCGTGCGGTAGCACGACCATTCCGCTCAATACAGCAGCTAACATTACTGCCGTGTGAGGAGGACTCAGTTGAAAACGGTAACCATGAAAATAAACGGAAGAGAGCTTGAAGTTCCCGCAGAGTACAACGTTCTGCAGGCTGCAAGACTGAACAACATCAACATACCGTCGCTCTGCTACCACCCCGACCTGCCGGCGTGGGCAGCCTGCGGCATCTGTGTGGTAAAACTGGAAAATTCTCCGAAGATGATCCGGGCCTGCGCGACTCCGGTGGAGAAGGGGATGTCAGTCATAACCCACGATCCGGAGCTCCACGCGATTCGCAGGACAGTCATAGAACTGATCCTGTCAACCCATCCGAACGACTGCCTCAAGTGCGGCAGGAACGGCAGCTGCGAGCTGCAGAAACTGGCAGCCGATTACGGAATCAGGGAGCAGCCCTATGAGACGAGAGTTACTGAGCTGCCGCGGGATGAATCGACCCCGTCCATTATCCTCAATCCGGAGAAATGCATCAAATGCGGCCGCTGCGCCCAGGTGTGTCAGCAGCTTCAGGGCGTATGGGCACTCGAATTTGTCGGCCGCGGCGATGCGACCCGTATAGCTCCAGCTGCAGACCTGCAGCTGAATGACAGCCCCTGCATCAAGTGCGGCCAGTGTTCAGCCCACTGTCCTGTCGGAGCCATATTTGAGCGGGACCAGACCCGCATCTTTCTCGATGCGCTCAACGATCCCGATACGCACGTGGTGGTGCAGACAGCTCCGGCAATCAGGGTGGCGATCGGCGAGGCTTTCGGGCTGCCGCCGGGAACAATCTGCACCGGGCAGACCTATGCCGCTTTGAGGCGCCTCGGAGCTGACGCGGTCTTTGATACCAACTTCGCTGCCGACCTCACGATCATGGAAGAGGGTTCAGAGTTTGTCCACCGGCTGACTGCCGGGGGGGAACTGCCCCTGATCACCAGCTGCTGTCCGGCATGGACCGACTTCATGGAGAAGTATTACAGTGATATGATTCCCAACTTCTCCACCGCAAAATCGCCGATGATGATGCAGGGTGCTTTGACAAAGACCTACTACGCTGAAAACAGCGGGGTTGATCCGGCCAGGATCTTCTCCGTGGCTATCATGCCCTGTACGGCGAAGAAGTACGAGATTATCCGCGACGACAATATGCAGGCCTCCGGGTATCAGGATGTTGACCTCGTTCTCACTACGCGGGAGCTGAGCCGGCTCATCCGGTCAGCAGGTATCGATTTCGTCTCCCTTCCACAGGAGGAAGCCGATTCTCCCATCGGGGCATACTCCGGGGCGGCTACGATCTTCGGGAATACCGGGGGCGTCATGGAGGCGGCGGTACGGACAGCCTACAACCTTGTTACCGGTGAAAATATGGAGAAAGTAGAAGTCGAGGCGGTACGCGGTATGGAGGGCATCCGTACCGGTGAGGTCGATATCAAGGGAACAAAAGTAAAGGTTGCGGTTGCCCACGGCATGGGCAACGTCAGTAACATCCTTGATGAGATCCGTGAAGCCCGCGAACAGGGTACTGAGATGCCCTACCACTTTATCGAGGTGATGGCCTGCAGAGGCGGCTGTATTGCAGGGGGCGGACAGCCCTACGCGACTACCGATGATATCAGGCAGAAGAGAATCGAGGGGCTCTACCGCGATGATGCAATGCATACCATTCGCTGCTCGCACGATAACCCGGAGATCAAATATGTGTATGAGCAGTTTCTCGGCGCTCCCCTGAGCGAAAAGTCTCACGAGCTGCTGCACACCTCGTATCAGGCCCGCCCGATTTACAAACGCTGAGGATGGTATCGGCCGGATTACCGGCTGACATGATCCGGAATATGATAACCGGCGCAGCCCGGACCGACAGAAAACTGCCGGTCCGGGCTGCAGCTGTTTTGCGCTCCTGCGGGGGGAGGATTCTTACATGTTGCCGGAAAACAGGCTATAGTAAGGGGAGACAGAAAATCCGAATAGCAATCAGGGGGCAGCCATGACGCGGGTACAGCGGAAGAAGATTTTCATTATCGACACGAACGTGCTGATCCACCGCAGCGATGCGATCCTATCGTTCAAGGAGAGCGAGGTAGTCATCCCGCTCTGGGTGCTTGAAGAGCTGGACAAGCTGAAGACCTACTCTGATGAGCGCGGGAGAAATGCACGTCATGCCATCCGCTTCATTGAAGAACGGATCGGGCAGACAGGACAGAAGAGCGGTTCGAAGATAGACAACGGTTCGCTCCTGCGCATAGCTCTCGAGTTTGACCGCTCCCTGGCGACTGACCTGCCGCTTGACCGCAATGACAATAAAATCATCTACTGCGCCCTGACAATTCAGGAGAAGACGAAGAACATGAAGCCGCGGCCTGAGGTGTTCTTCGTTTCAAAGGATATCAACGCCCGGGTGAAGGCAAGGGCAATAGGCCTCCATGCAGTCGACTATGAGAAGCAGAAAGCCTACCTTGCCGATCTCTACCCCGGTTACAAGGAGCATGTCTTTGATGATTCCGGCAGGAGCACCCTTACCGCGGGCGAAGATCTCGTCTGGGCGGAGGGACTGTTTGAGAATCAGTTTGTAATGGAGCCGGGCGCCGCAGCCCATGACAGAATTGCCCGATACCGCACCGACAGCGAGGGCAAGGGATATCTGCGCTATATTGATCCTTGTATGGAGGGAGTGAACGGCATCTATCCGCTTAACCCGCAGCAGCAGATGGCCTTCGATCTCCTGCTGGACGATGAGGTCTCCCTGGTGACGCTCGTAGGCAAAGCAGGAACCGGCAAGACCCTGCTCGCCCTGGCCGCCGGTCTGCGCAAGGTCATGGACAGCAAAGTCTACAACAGGCTTCTTGCAAGCCGGCCGATCATGCCCCTAGGCAAGGATATCGGGTACCTGCCGGGGGATAAGGATGAGAAGCTCTCCCACTGGATGAAGCCGCTGTTCGACAATATCGAGCTGATAGCTTCGGTGAACTCCCGTCCTGAGTTTAAGAGTGTCGACTCGATCATGAAATCGGGCAAGGTTGAGATAGAAGCTATCACCTACATCCGCGGGCGCTCGCTGCCGAAGCAGTACATCCTTGTCGATGAAGCCCAGAACCTCTCGCCGCACGAGATCAAGACTATTATCAGCAGGGCTGGAAAGGATACGAAGGTGGTCCTGACCGGCGATCCCTACCAGATCGACAGTCCCTACCTTGACAGCAATTCAAACGGGCTCACCTTTCTGGTCGAGGTGTTCAAGGGGCAGAGGATTTTCGGTCATGTGACGCTGCAGAAATCAGAACGGAGCCTGCTTGCGGAACTGGCGGCTGAACTGCTGTGAACGTACGGGACGCAGAGGCTTTGACGCAGAACCCTCTCTTTACAGGCATCAGCGTTCGGCGTATTATGGCCGAACTCCCGCCGGCATACTGCAGGGTTGAAGAGTTCTCCCCCGGGGAGAGGATCTTCAGCCAGGGGCAGCGCTGCACGGAACTGAGGGTGCTGCTCAGCGGAAAGGCCAATGCCCGTATATATGAATACTCCGGCAAAACCGTCCTCGTGGAAACGCTCGAAGCTCCCGCAGCTGCGGCTCTCGGCGTGATCTTCTCATCGGATCCCTACTATCCGGTGACGCTTGAAGCCGACACCCCGGTCAGGGCTGCCGTCATAGCCAGGGCTGGGCTGAACCGGCTGTTTCAGGCTGAACCGGAGATGCTCGATCGGGTTCTCTGCATCGTAGGGGATAACATCCTCTTTCTGGCGGAAAAGGTGCGTCTCGCTGAGCTTGCGGGAATCCGGCAGCGGGTTGCCGACTACATCCTGAGACTGAGAAATCGTTTCGGTTCGGATGATCTGCTGCTCCCTTACTCCCGGGAGAAGATGGCTGAGATGTTCGGGGTCGCCCGCCCCTCACTCTCCCGCGAGATATCCCGCATGTGTGAAGAGGGCCTTATATCGGTAAACGGAAGGGCTCTCATCATTCATGATCCGGAGGCCCTCAAATCTCTGCTTGAACTGTAACATTCGTTACCGCACTCTCACCTCACCCCTGATACGATCAGCCTCCGAAGAGGAGTAATGAACCATGAAACGACAGATCATCACGATAGATGAGCAGGCATGCACCGGGTGCGGGGCATGCGTTCCCGACTGTCCCGAGGGGGCGCTGCAGATAATCGACGGTAAAGCCCGCCTGGTCGGGGACTTGTTCTGCGACGGACTCGGGGCCTGTATCGGAGCCTGCCCTGAGAATGCGATAACCGTCGAATATCGGGACGCAGAACCCTACAATGAAGAGCTGGTAATGCTCGAGCACATTCTTCCCAAGGGGAGAAATACCGTAAAAGCTCATTTGAACCACCTCAAGGAGCATGGTGCTTCTGCCTATCTGGAGGCTGCCGAGCGGGTGCTGGAAGAGGCTGCTCCTGAGCTGCTGGAGCAGCTGAGAGCACAGGAGAAGAGCAGGCAGAGCCCCCCGTTGGAGGAGGCGGTGTTTTCCGGGTGTCCCGCCTTGCGTTCATTCTCCCCGCAGCCGGAACCCCCCTCAGCAGGCCCCGGCGGCGGCTTCTCTTCTGCTCCGAGTGAACTCCGCTCGTGGCCGGTCCAGATGCATCTTCTCAACCCGGCTTCCCCCCATTTTTTCGGATCTGATTTTCTGCTCGCAGCAGACTGCACCGCATTCGCCATGGGCGGGTTTCATGGAAGGTATATCAAGGGCAGAACGGTGGGAGTTGCCTGCGTGAAACTTGACTCGGGATTGGATGACTACCGACGCAAACTGGTTGAGCTGATCGATTCAGCCCGGATTGAGTCCATAACAGCGGCTGTCATGGATGTCCCCTGCTGCAGCGGTCTGCTGGCGTTGGCCGCTACTGCAGTCAGGGAGGCCGAGCGTTCTGTGCCGATCCGCTACGTGCAGATAAGCAGCCGGGGTGAAATTCTTGCTGACCGGTGGATAGAACTGGCGCAGGAGCAGTAACAGGCCTCATCGCCGCGGGGGGAGCGGCAATGAGGTCTGGTGAGTAATGGTTACAGCGTGAAGAAACCGATCTGGTCGGTTGCCGGTGAGGGTGATGCCAGGCTGAGCCCATCGGCAGTAACGACAGTCATGTTCGGATCAAAGGGAGCTGTGGATATAAATCCTTCGTATGTCAGCAGGCCGGTTAATGCGTCACGGGTGAAGACGGTTATGCCGTCCGAGATTGAGCAGCTGACATAGATTGAGCTGCCGTCGCTGTTTGCGGTGACCGCCTTCGGACCGCTCATGAAGATCACATCGCCTCCTTCGCTGATGCGCTGGCTCTGGTACCAGGTTTCCGGTTCTCCCGGCTGCGGGGAACCATAGCGGAATTCGCACAGGTACCCGGTGGAAGTGGTAAGCAGCGTCGTATCATCAAGAAACAGAACGTCATTTATCCCGCTTACACCCATGGTGCCGGTGGAACCATAGCTGAGAACCGTATCGATGACAGGAATCCTCGTTACAGGATCAACGGCAAAGAGAAAGAGGGCGTTTGAGTCAGCCGCAGCTGCTGCAAGCACCAGCCCGTCAGGCGAGAGGTCTGCTTTCTTCACATTGGCAAGGGCCGGCTCCGACAGATACTGATAGCAGTCTATGGGAACCGTCGCTGTTCCCTCGAACATGAAGTGGAAGATCTGCGGCTCACTGCGTTCAAAAACGTAGAGATCACCGGTTGCCGAATGGACTGCAGCAGTATTGAGGGTTCCGAACGGGATAGTTTCAGCCCCTAGGCTCATCCCGCCGGTAAAATCTTCGATGAAGCTGAGCGTGTCGCTCCCCTCAAGGTGTGAAAATACCGTCAATGATGAGGAGTACTCGCTTAAGGCAAATACAAGCGAACCGTCATCGGAAGCGGTAAGTCGGCGTACACCGTTGAGCGGCAGATTGCTCCCGGTGTAGCTGTATGTCTGCTTGAGCACCAGGCTGCCGTTCTCAATTCTGAACGTCTGGATAGCGTCATCGATTTTAGCCGCGGTGATTATCAGGCCGTCAGGGAGGATCAGCAGGTCCTCAGCCCCGTCGAGCTGATTGCCGCCGACATTGTCATCAGCATACACCGCCGATACCGGGATCAGTCCGTCAGAGGGCGGGAGTACGGTAAACTTCAGAGTGGAAGAGCCCGCCGAGCCGGCCCGGTTTGTGACGGCTACCGCATCGAGCCGGTTCGGCCCGAGCTCGGGCGTGAACTGCAGCGTCGTTCCGGTTCCTGCCGGAATGCCGTTCAGATACCAGGTGACGTACAGTGAGGCGCTCTCCTCATCAGTGATATTGTCCGGGATAAAGGCCGCACTGAGGCTGTCGGACAGGATGACCGATGCTGCAATGCCGGTGATTGTTCCCTCAACCGGTGAGCGGAACGGGTCGATGATAAGAGCGGAGAGGTCGCTCTGCAGAAGATCGAGGTCGATGACGATTGTCCCGCCGGTCAGGTCGGAATCGGCTATCCGCACCGTTTCGACGAAGCCTCCCTGCGGCTCGTCCGAGCTGTAGAGAATCCCCCTGAGCAAGTAGGTGCCGGCATCCAGGGATGACTCGTATGCAGCCGATCCTGCCGAGATTACCGCTTCCACCTCCTCCTCGGTTCCGTCTTCAGGGGTCAGGAACAGGTCAAAGCGGGGGCTGAAAACCTTCGTCTGATCCCAGGTAACCGTCACCGCCAGACTCCCTGTACCGTAGTATTCAGCAAGAGTCAGCGTGAGATCGGTATGATCCGGATCCAGGGTGAACTCTGTGGATCCGGTGTACAGGCGGCGTCCGCCAGCATTCCATCCCGAAGCCGTAATATCCCAGGAGCCCACCTCAAGAGCCGGGATGATCAGAGTCCGGGCTGCTGATTCCAGAGAGAAGTCTGATCCCTCCGGGCCGCTGCCGGATACGGTATAGTAGGCGACTTCGGTTCCCGTCTGCGGCAGGAGCGTCCTGCTCCCGTCACCGGGAGAGATGAGCCGCAGGTTCAGCGAAGCAGTTGCGTGCGGGGCATCGGGGCTGCATCCGGCTGCAAGGAGCAGGAAGAGCACTGCCAGCAGTCCCCAGGCTGCGCTCAGCCATGATCCGGGTCCCGGCCTCAATCGGCCTGCACCGCTTTCTCTGTCTGTCGGATTTCTCTTCTTTGTATTCATTCTGTCCATCATGTACCTCCACCTCTGCGTACCGGAAAAATTCTGAACCTGTTCAGTTTTCGGGAAAACCCGTATAATCGCAGTCATGGTTTCCGTGATTATACCGGTGTACAACAGGGCGGAGCTTGCAGCTGAGGCAGCCCGTTCAGTCCTCGCCCAGAGTTTCGAAGATTTGGAACTAATCGTCGTCGACGACGGGTCAGACCCCGAACAGTTCTCCCTGATGGAACAGCGCATGCCGAAAGATTTCCGCGTCAGATTCCTCAGGCTTTCCCGCAGCGGCATGCCGGGGCTGGTGCGCAATCGGGGTGTTGCAGCGAGCAGGGGAGAGTGGACTGCTTTCCTTGATTCTGATGATCTGTGGCTCGAAGGGAAACTAGGGCTGCAGATGGAGCTCCTGCGGCGCCGCCCCGAGACGGTACTGGTGCACACGCGGGAGCGGTGGCTGAGAAACGGCCGGTTAGTCAGCCAGTGTTCGCAGAAGCATCAGAGGGAGGGCATGATATTCACAGATGCCCTGAAGAAGTGCATCATAGGACCGTCAACGGTGCTGCTGCGCAGATCGGTGTTTCTGCAGCTGGGGGGCTTTCGGGAGGATTTGGAGATAGCCGAAGATTATGAGTTCTGGCTGCGCTGGTGCGCCCTCTTTCCCGTAGACTATATCGATACGCCGCTGGTGGAAAAGCGGGAAGGCCCCTGGGAGCAGCTGTCGCACAAGTACGGCCAAATCGAGAAATTCCGGATTAAGGGGCTTATGGGCCTGGTCGATGGAGAATGGTTTCAGCAGCATGGACCGGCTGCCTTCGCCGCAGCCGCAGAGCGGGAGCTTGCCCGTAAATGCACCATCTATGCGCGAGGAGCGGCGAAACGGGGCAGGGAAGCGGAAGCGGCGCTCTACCGGGCGTATGCAGCCCGCTGCAGCCCTATCTGAAGCGCTTCTCAGGTAAGACCGGCAGCAGTATCCTTGATAACCCTCCGCAGCTCGGGGTCCCGGGAGGCGTAGGTAAGCACGGCCTGCAGGTAGCCTTCAGGGGCACCGGTATCCAGCCGGGTCCCCTCAATTCGAGCGTGGACCACCCCCTGTCTGTCCATCTGTTTCTTCAGGGCGTAGACGTGGTAGTACTCACCCCCCTGATGGCGTTCCCATCCCTCCTGCAGATAGTCGAAAATATCGGGGGTATAGAGAAACCGTCCAATTGAGGCCTCCCTGCTTGGAGCCTCCTCCAGGGAAGCTGGTTTTTCCACGATATCGGCGACATGATAGCTGTCCTGAGCGAGTTTGAGAATGCCGTAGCGCAGCAGCTGCGGGGGGTCGTGGATTGCCGCAAGCACGGAACAGCCGGTCTGCTCGTAGTGGCTGATCAGCTGGCGGGCCAGGGGAACTTCACCGAAGTGCAGGTCGTCGGGATAGGCTGCAATGAAGGGCGATTTTTCCAGCACGGAGCGGGCCTGGAGCATGGCGTGCCCGGTACCGAGCATCTGATGCTGCCTGATGACGGTCAGGTTGATATCATAGGGCCTTATGCTCTCCAGCTTGGCGGCAGACTTCTCACCTTCGCGGGTGAACAGCTGCTCGAGCTCGACTTCGTGGTCAAAGTAGTCCTCAAGACTCTTCTTCCTGCGCGAACTGATCAGGACAATGTCGCGTATGCCGGATGCGATGAACTCCTCAATGATAAATGCGACAGCCGGCTTGTCGATAAGCGGAAACAGCTCTTTGGGAACGGTTTTGGTTGCCGGAAGAAAACGGGTTCCGTAGCCGGCGGCGATAATCAGTCCTTTCATGGCGGCACCTCCTCTGCGGGCCGCGTTAGCGGCGTCAGGTAGAAGAATATAAGCCTTTATAGAGTTGTTCAAGGGCTTTCGCCTACTTGCTGCTCTCCGGCTGCCTGTGGTACGTTATCGATGCATATGAAAATGAAACGGCTGTTACGCGAAGACCTGGTGAGCGTCGATCTTTCCGGGAAACATAAGGATGAAGTGATCAGTGAACTGCTCGACCTGCTGATGAAGTCGGGCAAGGTCAGCGATCGGGAGACGGCCCTGCAGGACCTCCTGAAACGGGAAAAGCAGATGTCGACCGGCATGCAGTACGGAGTCGCCATTCCCCATGCCAAAACAAGGGCTGTGAAGGAGCTGACTGCCTGCATCGGCATTCACCGGGAGGGGGTTCCCTTTGACTCGCTCGACGGCGAACCTTCCCGTATCTTCATCATGATGCTCTCTCCCGTCGACCGCACCGGACCTCACATCCAGTTTCTCGCGGATGTCAGCATGGTGCTCAAGTCAGCTGAAGCCCGCAAGCAGCTGGCAGAAGCCGAAAGCCCGGCTGCAGTGCTGCGGGTATTCGGCCTTTAGACTGCGCTGACCGAACGTTCCTCCCTGCATCATGCCGGCTCAAGGCCCGGCATGTTTCTGCGGGTATGCGGTAACTGCTGATAAAGAGGTGTTGCCATGGCACACGAGATGATGGTTCTCATTCTGCAGCTCGGCATCATTGTGCTGTCTGCCCGGTTCTTCGGCTGGTTTTTCACCGCCGTTCTCAAGCAGTCGCAGGTCCTT
>CAYSRK010000034.1:0-10202 GCA_964433385.1 uncultured Spirochaetales bacterium | reverse complement strand
AAAACCGCCTTCCGCAAAGCGTTCACAGACCAAGATTGCCTCGCATACCCGCTGCAAACTACAACTTTCTCAAGTGACTTTTTCCCAGACGGTTGACGGCACATAACAGCCCACTCAACTTGTTTCCCGATACCCAGCCTGACAGGAGGGCTGTTATCTGGTAGGATGGGGAGAGCGCCTGCAGAACGGGAGGAATACAGGTATGAAACGCTACGAACTGCTGCTCTTCGATGCTGACGGTACAATCCTTGACTATGATGCGGGGGAACGGCAGGCCCTGGGCGAAACGCTGGCCAGCTGCTCGCTCCCCCGTACACCGGAGGTGCTGCAGCTCTATCGTCAAATCAACAGCGGACTGTGGAAATCGTTCGAGCGGGGTGAGATCCGCGCCGAAGAGATCAAGACCGAACGGTTCAGACAGCTCTTCACTGCCGCGGGCAGCGACGCCGACCCCCGTGAGGCGGGAGCCCTCTATCTCGAGAACCTCGGAAAGACCGGATTCCTCATGCCCGGAGCAAGAGAGCTGCTGACCCTGCTCCGCCCCGATTTCCGCCTGGCGCTTATTACCAACGGTATAACCAGGACGCAGTACGGCAGACTTGAGGCGGCAGGGATCAGAGACTGTTTTGACCCGGTCATCATCTCCGAAGAGGTCGGCGTGCAGAAGCCCGACCCCGGCATATTCTCCCTCCTGTTCAGGAGAGCCGGACATGCCAGGAAAGAGACCGCCCTGATCATCGGTGACAGCCTGACCTCCGATATGGCCGGGGGGATCGGTTTCGGCATCGACACCTGCTGGTTCAATCCGAACAAACAGCCGCGCAACCCTGAAATACCGGTTACCTGGGAGATTCACCGCCTTGCAGAGCTGCCTGCCCTCCTCAGCGGCTGAGGCACAGCGGCTCCTGCGGACAAACCAGGCAGGCAAACTTCCAAAGCTGCCGCTGCAGTGTTATAATCTGGTACCGAAAAGTGAAAGAAGGCAAAAGAATGGAAAAACTGCTTTGGGTTATTCTCATAGGGATCATGCTGCTGGCGCCGGCATCGGCGCAGAATCCTCAGACCGTCTACCCGGCCGACTCCGAGCTGTTTGCTGCCCTGAGCTTCATCACCATCGAACAGGGGAAGAGCATCCCTTCGAGCAGCGGTCCCTGGACGGCTGCCGAGATGTCGGCAATGCTGAAGCGGGTAAACCGGGCTACCCTCTCTCCTAACGGGCGGAACCTCTACGACTATATCGCGGCGAGACTGACCGCGGAGCACGATTACCGGCTCTCGCAGACCTTCAGCCTTTCTCTCTCCCCCGCAGCCGCATTCGAGACCTATCTGCACACCGCAGCTGACGAGCAGGGAGCGTTCTCCGAGGAGGAGGACAGGGTATTCGGCCGTGACCAGAGAACACCCCCGGTATCGCTCGAAACTGAGTTCAGCGCTGGGGAGAATCTCTTTGGATACAGCGAGCTGAGAGCCGAAAAACTGCCCTACCTCGACTCACAGAGCACGTCGGAAGTGTACAGCCACATGCTGAGCACGAATATCTTCTCTCTGCCCCCCGCACAGCCGGCTGCGTTTAATTTCAGCACCGCAGCCCGCGCACTGGTCTCTATCGGCGGTGAGCACTGGAATATCCAGACCGGCCGCAGCAGCATCAGCTGGGGCAGCGGGAGAACCGGCAACCTGCTGATCGGCGGTCACATCGGCAGCCACGACTATATGAAGTTCACCGCCTTCCACGACACGGTAAAACTGACCTCCCTGCTGATCACCTTCGCCCACCCGCTCAGCCTCGGATACGTTTCGCCTTATGGCGAGGATAATGAAGATAGCGGGGAGCCGTTCCTGATTGATGCGGATTCGCCGCGTTCCGGAACCCGCATCCTTGCGGCGCACCGGGCCGAGCTGCGGATCCTGGACGTGATAAACCTTAACTTGAGCGCCGGAATCATGCACATGAATGAAAGCGGGACGGTCGACCTCTCCCTGCTCAACCCGCTGCTGCCTCCGGATGACCGCGCCGCCCGGGCTGATACCAATGTGATCACCGCCGTTGAAATTGAAGTAACCCCCTCCAACCGGATCAGCTTCTACGGCCAGGCTGTCATCGATGAACTGCTGCTGCCCTGGGAGACGACCCCCCCCCTGCAATATCCCGATGCAGCGGGCTTCCTGATCGGAGCCGGTGCTCTGCGCCCCTTCGCGGAGGGATACCTGTACGCCGGCATCGAGGCTGCGCTCACCGATCCCTATCTCTACCTCTACGGAACCGGAGGCAAAGCCCAGGAGAGGGATACCTACGGAGTCAACTTCGTCATCGGGCGGCGTGAGTACCTCGGCGGCAATTCGGCTGTCGTCACCGAGGAGTTTCTTGGCTATCAGTACGGAAACGACGTGTTCGTCGCCGATATCACCGGAGGATACCGTGAGTTCGGAGGGCTGCACATTGAAGGAAACATCAGGTACATCGTGCAGGGGACCCACGATAAGCACACCCTCTGGGAACCCGGATATGCCGATGATCCTGACAGCACGCTGTACGCCACGGCCCCGACAAGCGAACCGGCCTCAGCCAACCGCTTCCCCGCTGCCGAAGCGCGCAACGCCCCCGCTCACATCATATCCGCCGGTATCGGCGGGTCCTTCATGGCCAATCCGTACCTGAAGTTCTACGGAAGAGCAGACGCCGTACTGCTGATTCATGCAGACAACCTGCGCAGCAGCGACCCGGCCTTCGATTTCCAGGCTGCTGCAGGAGTATCCTGGAAGCTCTGAACCCCGGATTTGTTCACCAATTTTGTGAAGATTACTTTACCGGCCCGCCGGTCTCTCAGTATCTTGGAGAAGACGCGTTCACTCATGTGCCGCGTAAAGGAGATGCTATGAGAAAGACTGTAATCATACTGAGCTTTCTGCTGTCGGCGGCGGCTGCGGCTGCAGCCCAGGGAACGGAAGAGCAGCAGATGCTACCGGTACAGGAGGGACTGACTGAAGCTCTTCAGTGGATACCTTCCGATGCCTTTATAAAACCGGACCCGCAGGTGCTGCGCGAGAACCTCACCCCGCTGCAGTACGAAGTGACCCAGAACAACGCAACCGAATACCCCTTCACGAACGAGTTCTGGGACAGCAAGGAGGAGGGAATCTATGTCGATATTGTCTCCGGTGAACCGCTGTTCAGCTCCCTCGATAAATTTGATTCGGGAACCGGGTGGCCGAGCTTCACAAAGCCCCTGACTGCCAATACCGTCGTGGAGC
This sequence comes from uncultured Spirochaetales bacterium, assembly GCA_964433385.1. Lineage (GTDB taxonomy): Bacteria > Spirochaetota > Spirochaetia > JABMQR01 > JABMQR01 > M55B182. Next base: position 6,950 of record CAYSRK010000034.1, on the reverse strand, counting down.
TGGAGGACAGGTCCTACGGCATGGTCCGCACGGAGGTACGCAGCGCCTACGCGGACAGCCACCTCGGACATGTCTTTGATGACGGACCGCAGGAGAGCGGCGGCATCCGCTACTGCATAAACTCGGCATCTCTGCGGTTTGTTCCGGTATCGGAGCTTGCCTCGGCAGGGTACGGAGAATTCCTGCATCTATTCGCTGAGAACGGTAAGTGACGGCAGCGCCTATTCGTTCTTCAGCCGCTTGATATAAGCCCGCCGGCGTTTATGCTGGCGGCTTTCATAGTAGCGCCAGAGCTGCTGGACCTGGATATTATCCTCAAGCTCCCCCGAAGTCTCTGCGCTGACCACGCCCCGTTCTATTGCTTCCCGGTTAATTTCAGTCATAAGCAGCGCGTTCAGCCCTCTCCCCTGATACTCCTTGCGCGTTGCAATGAGGTAGAGGTCGATAGTTTTCGGGTTCTTCAGCGCCTTGAGAAGATGATACCATCCGAAAGGAAACATGTGACCGCGGGCTTTCTGCAGGGCCCGGGATAGAGAGGGCATGGCAATTCCCAGGGCCGCGAGGCGGTCATTCTCGTCGACAACCAGTTTGGCGAACGGGAGCGAGACAAAGCCGAGATACTGCTTGATGAGCAGGTCGATCTGCTTCTCCGTTATGGGAACCGTACCGTAGAGCTCGCTGTAGGCGTCATCAATGACCTCGAAAAACTGCCGGCCGTACTTGTTCACCAGCTCCTTCCGATTTTTCAGTTCGGCAATACGCAGTTTTGACCGTTTAAGAACCAGGTCATTGACCCTGAGCACCTTCTCGGGGATTGCAGGCGGACAGGTTACTTCAAATTCAAGCCAGTCGACATCCTTCACGTAGCCCAGCTGCTCCATAAACCGGGGGTAGTAGGGATGGTTGTAGATCATCGGCAAGGTCCCAAGCTCGTCAAAACCCTCAACCAGCATACCCTCAGGGTCGGTGTCGATAAAACCCATAGGACCCTGAATCGCCTCCATCCCCCGCTCGGCAGCCCATGCCTCAACGGTATGAAGCAGCGCCGCAGCAACCTCGATATCCTCAATAAATTCGATCCAGCCAAACCGGGCGTACTTCGTACCCCACTTCTCCTCCACCTTCGGATTTATGATCCCGACAATCCTTCCGGCAGGCTTACCGTCCTTGCAGGCGAGCCAGTACTCTGCCTCTGCATACTCGAATACGGGGTTTTTATCCCTGTGCAGCGTCCTGTAGACATCAGATACCAGCGGGGGAACCCAGCAGGTATTTCCCCGGTACAGAGAAAAAGGGAGCTTGACAAAAGCTTTCATATCCCGCTTTGTTTTTACTTTCTTAACTTCAATTGCCATCAGATACGTTACTCCTCCCGGACCGGTCAGGGTGTCCCTGCTGCGGCGGATGGCGGTACCAGATCACTGCCCGCCCATGTGTCAGAAAGCTTATCTGTCAGGGTCTGCGGCCGAGACCGCTGCTCCCGCCCCTCGCTCCCGGCCAGGGAGTATCGGCGACATCAAGCTCATCGTGAACGTAAAAACCGTAGACCTTACCATCCAGCGCACCGGCGACAATCAGCTGCGGTCCGGCAAATACCGCGCTGGAATAGATCTGTCCGCCAGCCCGCAGTTTCCACAGCAGTTTCCCCTCGGGGGAGACTGCGTAGAGACTGCTGTCGTCGCTGCCCATGTAGACGGTGCCCGTCCCTCCGATCAGGGGTGTGCCGACGAAGGCGCTTCCGCCCTTGAGTGTCCAGCGCAGTGTCCCGTCCGGGTATACGGCATAGAGATTGTAGTCATCGCATCCGATGTAGACCGTCCCGTCTGCGGCAACGGCAGGACTTGAGTAAATCTCGTCCCCGGTCTCAAGGCGCCACTTGATCTTTCCCTCGGGACTTACTGCGTAGAGGTTCCTGTCGGCGCTGCCGAAGTAGATCGTGCCGTCGGCTGCAACTGCCGAATCGGTTTCCAATCCAAAATCGCTGCGGACCCGCCACTTCAGATCCCCTTCAGGAGTCAATGCATAGAAGTAGCGGTCGAGACCGCCGACATAGACAGTTCCGTCAGGAGCTATAGTCGGGCTGGAGCTGACCAGCGTTCCAGTCTTGTATTTCCAGCGAAGCGTCCCGTCGGGACGCAGGGCATAGAGGTGGGAGTCGCTGCTGCCGAAATAGATCGTCCCGTCACGGGCAACCGCAGGGCTTGAGAGAATGCTCCCCTCCGTCTCAAAACGCCACATCAGGGTGCCCTCATGGCTGAGCGCATAGAATGCAGCATCACGACTGCCGAAATAGACCGACTCGCCGGTTACGGCCGGACTGGAGCGGACCCCGCCTTCAGTTTCGAAGGACCAGAGCTTGCGCCCCTCGGGGCTGACTGCCGTCAGCAGTCCGTTTTCGCTGCCAATATAGATAGTGCCGTCTGGTCCGACAGCAGCGGTCGAGTAGATCTCATCACCGAGGGTAAAGCGCCACGCGATCTCGTAAGCCCTGCGGAACACCGCCTTCAGCTCCATACGCTCTGCAGCAGTAACTGCGGCAGGATTTTCCTCGATTACCCGCTGACCGCCGAGGCTGCTGTCAAGTTCCCAACGTGAGAAGACCCAGCCAGCCTGGGGTCGGGCTTCAAAAGTCAGCCGATCCCCGGGGTAATAGACCTCGCTCTCGGGCAGGAGGCGGGCAACGGTTCCGGAGCCTTCAACGGATACAGCCGCTGAAACAGGAGTCCGTTCGAATACTGCCGTGACCTCCTGGTTCAGATCGGCTTCAAAGGTCATCGGGTTGCTCACCAGTGACGCTCGGGGCTGATCGGATCGGCTGACCTCCCAGAGGGAGAACTCCCAGCCGGGGGCGGGTTCCGCTTCCAGGGTGATGCTGCTCCCATAGGTGACGGTACGGTCGGGTGCAAGCCCGCTCACCGAACCTTCACCGGAAGTCTCAACCTTCACGGTCACAGGAACGGGGACGAAGACCCCCGTCAGCTCCACCGACTCTTCGACGCGGAAGGTGATCTCCCTTGTTCGGTACTGCAGGTCTCCCTCCCAGGAGTCAAACTGCCAGCCGACGGCCGGCTCAGCAGAAAGCGTAAGCTCGGTTCCTCCGGGCACCTGGGTCAGGTCCGATTCGGTGATAACCTGGCCCTCACCCCGGACGCCGACAGAGACAGTGTACAGCGGTTTCCTGCAGCCGGTATAGAGCAGCAGCACAATCAGCAGCAGCCATATGAGGCGTGAATCCAGGACTCTCTTTCTCATACTCCCCTCTTTGTGCAGCGCAGGACCGGAAGCGGCCGCTGCAGCCTTACTGTTTTCAGACCATTATGGCATATAAAAAGCGGGCTGTCACGAAAGACCGTTCCGCCTCCGGGAATCAGCGGGAAAGGAAGCTGCCGATGAGCTCGTTGAGGGCATCATACTCTTCTACAGCGGGCAGGTCGGGGTTCTCCTCCCGGATAGCCTGCGGCGCCCGAAAGAGCGCTCCATGGTCAGCAGCCCTTATCATGGTCAGATCATTGTAGGAGTCCCCGGCAGCCAGCACCTCCAGACCGATTGAGCGCAGAGCTTCAACCGCCCGGCGTTTGCCGTCTCTCTGCCGCAGCCGATAGCCCGTTACCGCCCCCTGCTTATCGATGATGAGCTGGTTGCAGAACAGGGTCGGCCAGCCGAGCTTCCTCATAAGCGGCCGGGCGAACTCTTCAAACGTATCGGAGAGGATGACAAGCTGGACCTCCGGACGCACGGAGTCGAGGAATCTGCAGGCTCCCTCGAGCGGATCCATGCCGGCAATCACCTCCTGAATATCCTGAAGCAGGAGTCCGTGCTGCCTGAGTATCGCCAGACGGCGGTTCATCAGCACATCATAATCGGAAATATCGCGGGTGGTGAGGGACAGTTCCTCAATGCCGGTCTTCTTCGAGACATTGATCCATATCTCCGGCACCAGAACCCCTTCGAGATCGAGACAAACTACATGCATATCCTAACCTAATTCCTGTTCAACTAGTATGTTTCTAGAATGTATCAGAATCACATCTGCAGTGCAATTGCCAGCCGTCAGATTCTTCCCTCCGCAGCCGCATGCCAGGAAGCCCGGATCCCCTGACAGCACCGTGAAGTGGGTCTGATGAACCGCCTGCGCCAGAAGTCAGTAACCGCGGGATAGCTGATGCGGAATGCGGTCTCCGCTATTCCCTCACCGAACTCCGGGTTGGCGCTGCATCCCGATACGACGGCGAACCGCGGTTCCGTGATCTTCAGATAGATCTTCAGTATTTCGGGCATGTGCCGCGCGACCAGCTTGAGGGCTTTTCTGTAGCTCATTCCGGAAAAATCAATGGAGGAGGGAATGGTGTGCTGAGATCGGGGAGAGATCAGGCCGGCGGTATCAGGATGATAGCGGTTGAGAAATGCGAGCACTTCACCGTTATGGGGGTTGTCGGGATAGAAGGTGATCTTGCCGAGCAGGTACCGTGTTTCGGGAAACAGATTGACAATCACCCCGAGCCCCGAGAAGAGAGCAAAGAAAACCGTCCCGTTCTTCTGGTACGGGGGTATGACGAAACTGCGGCCGAGTTCGACCGAAGGAAGGGCCTGGTCGTCGGCGAAGAGCCTGTCGAGACAGAACAGGCGCGCCATATCGAGAGCTGGAGATTCGTCCCGGGAATGGACAAAAAACCGGTATCCGGCTACCAGTTCCCGGGTCCCCTGCTTTATGACGAACATCTGATGGTAGTGCCGGTCAAACTCATCCAGGTCAAGCTCCCCGGCTCCGCCAGCGCCCTTTTCCCAGAAAGCCTGCTTCCTCATCAACCCGATCATCCGCATCACCTCAGGGGAGGCTGCGGCAAGCCGGGACGGAAGCATGTAGACAATCAGGTCTTCCGTGATCGGCACAGAGAGTGTCTGTAAGCGGTCAAGCTCCTGCAGCACGCTGCTGCGAATCTCCTGTTCTGCGGTCATACTGGCAATCTCTCGTATGAGAACAGTATAGCAGAATTTTACCCGGTTATGCAAACAGCTGCGCGGGGTGTTGACAGAACCGCAGGCTGCCGGTATTGTTCAGTATGTTCACTGTTTTTATGAACTTTAAAGAGATGATGAGGCACAGCACATGCAGCTGACAACAAAAACCCGCTACGGGACACGGGCAGTCCTGGAGATAGCGAAGGCATACGGTGCCGGACCGCTCAAACGCAGGGAAATTGCTTCAGACCAGGCGATTCCCGACTCCTATCTGGAGAACATCCTGGTGACGCTCAAAGCGGCCGGCCTGATCAGAACTGCCAGGGGGGCCAACGGCGGATACCGGCTCGCACGCAGGCCGCAGGAAATCACGCTGCTTGAGGTAGTCGCCGCGCTCGAGGGTCACATGACCCCTGTCCCCTGCCTTGAGACGGGGACGTGCGCCCTCATCGACGAGTGCATGATCCGTACCGCCTGGTCCCAGATGTTCCAGGCTATGGAGAGAGTGCTTGCAGGGTACACCCTGCAGGATATTATCGAGAGGAGTGCAGAACAGCTGCCGTTTGCCTACTCCATCTGAGGCATCCTCATGGGGTGCGGGGGGACGTATGAAAGAGCAGAAACGCGGAGTCGGTATCCGCGCAGCAGAATCGATAACCGATCTCATCGGAAATACGCCGCTGGTGAGACTGCGGCAGGTTTCACAGGAGACAGGGAACGCCGTCTACGGCAAACTTGAATCCTTCAACCCGCTCTCAAGCATCAAGGACAGGATAGCCTTCGGCATGATAGCGGAGGCTGAGGCTGCGGGGCTCCTGAAACCCGGGGGACTGATCATAGAGCCGACAAGCGGCAATACCGGTATCGGGCTTGCCTACATCGCGGCAGCGCGGGGCTATCGGTGCATCCTGACTATGCCCGACTCTCTCAGTGCTGAACGCAGGAACCTGCTTAAGGCCCTCGGCGCGGCGGTAGTTCTTACCCCCGGGGCAGAGGGTATGCGGGGAGCAATCGATGAAGCTCACCGCATTGCCGAGGAACACCCGGGCAGCTTTATGCCGCTGCAGTTCAGCAATCCGGCCAACCCGGAAACCCACCGTAGAACCACTGCAGAAGAACTCATCCGGGATACCGGCGGCAGAATTGACTGTCTTGTCGCCGGGGTGGGAACCGGAGGCACGCTCACCGGCATCGGAGAGGTGCTCAAGGAGAAGATCCCGTCGGTGCGGGTTGTCGCGGCGGAGCCGGCTGAATCGCCTGTCCTCTCAGGCGGTGATGCGGGTCCGCACAAGATCCAGGGGATCGGAGCGGGTTTTATCCCTGAGGTTCTCAACCGTGAGATTATCGATGAGATTATCGCGGTATCCTCCGAGGACGCAGCGGCTATGACCCGCCGTCTTGCCCGGGGTGAGGGGCTCTTTGTCGGTATCTCCTCCGGGGCGGCGGTCTGCGCCGCAGCAGCCGTCGCAGCCAGAGAACCGGAAGCCGGAAAGAATATCGTCGTCATCCTTCCGGATTCCGGCGAACGCTACTTGTCAACCTGGATTTTTCAGGATTAGTATGAAGCCTCACGGGGGAACAGCACTATGAAGTACAGATTTGAGACCCAGGCTCTGCATGCCGGAGCGCATATTGATGAGACCGGATCGAGAGCAGTGGCGGTTCACAGAACCAGCGCCTATGTCTTCCGGGATACGGAGCATGCCTCCAACCTCTTTGCTCTCAAGGAGCTGGGCAACATCTACACACGGATGAACAACCCCACCCAGGATGTGCTTGAGCAGCGCGCGGCTGCCCTCGAAGGAGGAGCGGCGGCACTTGCCCTCTCTTCAGGAACTTCAGCGATATTCTACACCGTGATCAATACCTGCGCCCATGGAGATGAGGTCGTCTCTTCCGGCAGTCTCTACGGCGGGACCTACACCATGTTCAACAATATTCTCCCCGAGATGGGCATCAAGGTCCGATTCGTCCCCGAAGCAACTCCTGAG
>CAYSRK010000033.1:0-1757 GCA_964433385.1 uncultured Spirochaetales bacterium | reverse complement strand
TGCAGGTAGTGGGGCGGCGTCTGTGAGAAGCCGGTCCGGATGCTCACGGTCATCGGCCAGAGGACTGAGTGGATGATAATCACTGCAACCGCCGTCTCGCCGATGCCGAACCAGAGAATGACGAGCGGGAGCAGGGCGATGCCGGGGATAGGGTGGCCGACTGCGGTGAGCAGATCGGCCAGATCGGTAAGCGGACGGGTAAAGTAGGCCCCAACAGAGAGCAGCAGGGCAAGAAACGTTCCTATTATCATCGATACGGCGATCAGCAGCAGTGAGTACCCCGTACTTGCCAAAAGAGAGCCGGAAAGAATGCCGCGCAGCAGGTGCGCGCCGATACTAGAAAGCGGAGGCAGCAGCAGCGGCGATACCCCTGAAAAGCGGGCAGCAGCCTCCCAGAGCAGCAGCAGAAGCACAAACCAGAGCAACTTGCCGGGAAGTTTCCGGGATGCTCTTTTCGAACCTTCAGCCATCACCGAACTCCCCAGACTGCTTCATCGACCGAGCCGGGGGCTGAATCAATGAACCCGTGTTTCACCATGAACGCTCCGAACTCCATCACACCGCTGACAGCGGAAGAGAATTCCATGCCGGGGTAGGTGAGATACCGGTAGAGCGTCTCCTCCTCGATCCCGTACTCGGCAGCAAGGATTTCGGCAGCCTCCTGCGGGTTGTCGCGGATAAAGGCGACAGCCGCTGCGGCTGCCCGGATAAAGGCATCATAAACCTCCGGCCGGTTTTCATAGAGGTCCTCGGTCGCGGTTCCCACGATAAAGGTGAACGGACCTCCCATGGCCTCCTCCCCGCTGAGAATCTGGCGGAACCCCTCCTGCTCCAGCTCGGTGAAGAGGTAGGGCGGGGCGGTGAAGTGGGCAGCAGCCCCGGCCCCGGAGAGCAGCGCCTGCATCCCGTCAGGGTGGGCCATGGAGATAAGATTCGCATCGAGGAGACGGGCATCACCCCGCTCCCGCTCCAGCGCCATGGCGAGCAGGATATGCTGGATGCTGCCCGGCTGCGGAACGATGATTCTGTCCTCAGGGGTAAAATCCTCAAGGCTTCTCAGGTGCGGCTCCCTCACCACAAGACCGAGCGGTGCAGAGGAAAGACCAACCGCAATTTTCCAGCGCATCCCGGAATCGAGACCGACGAGAAAGGGAGGAATGCCGCCGAATCCGATATCGAGTCTCCCGGCAACCATAGCCTCCCGGATAGCTGCAGTGTTTTCCAGCTGCACCCAGGAGACCGCAATCTCGGGATCCTCCCGTTCAATGAGCTTCATCTCCTTCATAATCTGAACCGGCGCATAGGCGAGCCCGTACTGAAGCGATACCGCGATCCGCTTCTCTGAAGAATCGACTCTGCGGCTGCAGGATGCTGTGCCTGCAAGCAGCAGGAGCAGAGAGACGGCAAAGAGGAATAACGATGCAGAGTGTGTCAGCGGACGGTCAGCTCTTGTTCGTCGGGACATGAAAAATGCTCTCCGGGCAGTCTGATTACGAGACTCCTTCCCTCAGGATCAGTAATCTCGACCTGATCATATACGGTTTGAACGCTTCTCTCAAGTTCCGCGGGGGTCTTTGCAGTGATGACGGCGTATCCGATGCGGGAGGTGGCGTTTTCGAGGGAACGGTTCCCGCCTGAATCTACCGCTTTCTCCGGATGGAGAGCCCCCCCGACAACCCCGGGCAGCTGAAGAACCCGGGTGATATCACCAACGCGCACGTCCCGGGCGGGATGGGCAAAGAGGAGCAGAACCGCGG
>CAYSRK010000032.1:0-4255 GCA_964433385.1 uncultured Spirochaetales bacterium | reverse complement strand
ACCCTCCTGTGCGAAAAGCTCATGAACACGGCAGCCGGCCAGCATGGCTCTGAGCCGCCCCGCTCCCGCTTCACCATTGAACCGGGCATGGATGTCGCGGCAGTCCGCAGCAGAGTGAACTACTGGTGGCACAACGATCTCTTTCACCTTGAGCATGCGGTTCGGAGCACGGATGATCTGCAGCGGTATCTCGACTGCAGCCTGGCACCGGAGACGGTCGAGATGATGCGCCGCGCGGAGCAGAAGGGGATTCCGATCTTTGTCACTCCCTTCTTTCTCTCCCTGCTCGATACGCAGCCGGGGGAGGAGACCGGATACGCCGATCTCGCCATCCGCGACTACGTTCTCTACTCGCAGGAGCTCGTCGAGGAGTTCGGATCAATCCGGGCCTGGGAAATGGAGGATATTGCACAACCGGGGAAACCGAACGCCGCCGGCTGGATCCTCCCTTCCCGCAATATCCACCGCCGCTATCCCAACGTTGCGATCTTTATCCCCTCGACTATGGGGAGGGCCTGCGGGGGACTCTGCTCTTACTGCCAGCGGATGTACGATTTTCAGAACGGGCGGTTCAACTTCAACCTGGAGAAACTGCGGCCGGGACAGAACTGGAATGACCGGCTGCGCGATCTGATGGACTATTTCGAAAATGACTCCCAGCTCCAGGATATACTCATTACCGGGGGTGATGCGATGATGAGCTCCGTCACCTCACTCGAGAAGATTCTCGATGAAGTTTACGAAATGGCTAAGCGGAAAGTGCAGGCCAACCTCAACCGTCCTGACGGACACAAGTATGCAGAAATTGTCCGGGTCAGACTGGGAACCAAGATTCCCATCTACCTGCCCCAGAGAATCAGCTCCAAGCGTGTCGCGGTTCTCAGGCAATTCAAGGAGAAGGCTCAGGAGGCGGGAATCCGCCAGTTCATCATCCAGACCCACTTTTCCTCAGCAATGGAGGTGACGCCGGAAGCCGCTGCTGCCGTTTCCCGTCTTCTCGCAGCCGGGTGGACGGTAGCCAACCAGGAAGTTTTCACCGTGGCGGCCTCACGCCGAGGCCATACGGCCAAATTGCGCAAAGTGCTCAATGACATCGGGGTCCTCCCCTACTACACCTTCACCGTCAAGGGCTACAAGGAGAACTCCCACAACTTCGCCAACAACTCCCGCTCCATCCAGGAGCAGATTGAGGAGAAATCAATCGGGCGGGTTGACCCGAAGTACTACAGCACGGTCAGGGGCTTCATGAAGAACCCCGAAGAGATGACGGCGAATATTGATGAGATCAGGAATGCGGAGGAAATCCCGTTTCTTTCCACCGACCGCAATACCATCAACCTTCCCGGGGTAGGCAAAAGCAACACCTACCGGACCATCGGGATAACCGATGACGGAAGGAGAATACTCTCGTTCAAGCAGGACCACAGCCGCCCGCACAGTCCTATAGTCGACACCATGGGTGAGGTCATCATCATCGAGAGCAAATCGATCGCCCAGTATCTTCGTCAGCTGGCCTCAGTAGGAGAGGACCCGGCTGACTATGAAAGCATATGGGGCTACTCCGCCGGGTACATCGAACCGAGAATGCCCATCTACGAGTACCCCGGCTACCAGTTCACCGTTACCGACAGGTTCACCAACCTTGAGCTGCCCGAGCACGGCCGTTCAGGTGAGGGCTGATTCCGCTTCCGTAAGGTTCTGCATCGGCTCCCTGCGTTTGAGTCCGTCCACAATAAACTCCATCCGGTTGGTGACGTTCACCTCGCTCATTCCGGAGTCCATATCAAGGAAGAGCAGGTTCAGATGCGGGTGAAGCTCCTTCATCCGCCGTTCAATGCCGCGGGCTATAACGTGGTTTGCGATGCAGCCGAACGGCTGCAGGCAGACGATTGTACTGACCCCGTCCTCGGCAAAGGCAGCGATGTCTCCAGCCAGCAGCCAGGTCTCACCGAACTGGTTGACCAGGTCGATTATCTTTGAGGCCTGGGCAGCCATTGTGCTGATCGGGTGGAACGGGGTAAGGGTCCCCGTAAACTGGTCAAGGAGGCTGTTGGCCTGAATGAACAGCCGGTTTACAAACCCCTCCGCCCTGCTCAGCAGGTGGATGACCATATACTTCACCTGTTCGATGTGGTTGCGCGCATTGTACGGTGTCGATATCAAAGGGATGAGAAAAAAGTCGATCAGCGGCGGCACCTCCGGCTGGATCCCCCGGCTGATGAGCCAGTCGGCAGTGTGCAGGTTGCCGAAGGGGTTGAATTTGACGTAGATCTCCCCGACAATGCCGACCTTGGGCCGGGGGGAGTGGTCCATCGGCAGTTCATTGAACTCGTGCACCGCCATGCGGATCAGCTTGAACATTCCCCGCCGGGCCCGGTGGTGTATCATGGTCTTGCCCAGCTCGATATATTTCTGCACCAGCTTCATCGCTGACCCTTTTTTGACCTCCCGCACTGCCGCATAGTAGTAGAGTTTAGCCATTACATCCCCGAATATGAGTCCGTACAGAGCGGTAACGGCAAAGGGCAGGGTCTTCACCCGGAACCCGGGCTGCACATTGAGCGCCTTTTTCCCGCGGGTGGTTGTTGATGCGGTCACTACGGGAATCGAATCGTAACCGGCCTTCAGCAGTGCCCGTTTGAGCAGCGATACATAGCTTGATGCGCGGCACTGCCCTCCTGTCTGGGTAAGGCCGACAGCCACCTTGTTCAGATCATATCTGCCGCTGCGCAGGGCTTTGAGAATATCGCCGATAACGATGGTCGCCGGGTAGCAGATGTCGTTGTTCGAATACCGCAGCCCCAGTTCAATACTCTCCCGGTCACCAAGGGGGAGGATTTCGATCCGGTACCCCTGGTGTCGGTAGGCAGCGATGATGAAGTCCGTGTAGAACGGGGAGAACTGGGGTGCGAGTACGGTGAGCTGCTTGTCCTGCTTTGTGAAAATTCTCGTCTCCAGCCGCGGAATCCGCTCCAGGTGGCGCTGCTTGGGTTTGAGTTTCAGCGATTCAAGCAGCGAGCGGAGCCGCAGCCGCACAGAACCGGGGCTTGTCATCTCGTCAATCTTGATGAGTGTAGGGTTCTTGCCGTACTCGTTGAGAATAGCCTTGACCTCATCAACGGTCAGGGCATCCGGTCCGCAGCCGAACGAGTTGAGCTGAATGAGTTCAACATGTTTCTGTCTGCCGGTCCAATGGGCTGCATGAAAGAGGCGGTTGTGCAGCGTCCACTGCGTAAGCACATGGACCTTCGGCAGGAGCGCGCGTGCAGGAAGGGGTATGGAGTCTTCGGTTATCACATCGAGCCCGAGGTCGCTGATGATGGACGGAATCTTCATGTTGACCAGTTCATCGACATGGTAGGGCCGCCCGGCAAGCAGAATTACCCGCCTGTTTTCCGCCTCAGCCCGGGAGAGGATCCGGGCAGCCTCCTCCCGTACCGCCCTGCGGTAGGCGCGCTGGGCCCGGAGAGCCGCATTGAAAGCACGGCTGATGCGGTTCACGGGGGTGCCGAGGGAGAGCAGATACCCGGTACAGGCTTTCCTGAGCAGCTTCCGATCATGAAAGCTGACCGGAGGGGCATCGAGGGGGATCCCATAAACCGCAGAGGGGTTGATCGACGACTCGATCACCTGCGGATACCCGGTGACGATCGGGCAGTTGTACGAGTTGATCACATTCCGGTACTCAACCTCAGTATAGCGGACCTTCGGGTAGAAGATCCGGTCAACCTTCTTCTGAACAAGGTTGAGAATATGGCCGTTGGTCAGCTTCGCCGGAAAACAGATGTTTTCAGACATGACGGTGCTGTACCCGCTCTCCGCCATGGAAAGCGTCGAGACATCGGAAAGGACAACCTCAAAACCGGCCTCAACAAGAAGGGCGGACCAGAAGGGAAAATCCTCCCACATATTGAGAACGCGGGGTATCCCGATGCGCTGAGCACCTGTTCCCCCGGCGGGCAGAAGATTACGGTCGAAGAGGAGCCGCCGCTTGAATGCAGGCAAGTTCTCTCCCCTTCTCTGTTCTCCGCTCTGGTTGCTGAACACCTTCTCGCATTTATTCCCGGTAAAGAACCGCTGGCCGCTGCCGGGATAGGTAAGCACCGTGATCTCGCAGGTGTTCTCGCAGCCGCGGCAGTGCGTCTGCTTCTTCTCATAGGCCAGCGCATCCTCCAGCCGCTCCAGGGTTATAAAGCGGGAGGGCTCCGGTTCGGCATCGTTGACGAAGGTATCCCGGGCAAGCAGGGCTGCTCCC
>CAYSRK010000031.1:0-8075 GCA_964433385.1 uncultured Spirochaetales bacterium | reverse complement strand
TCGTCCCTCTGGTTTGTTCTGAACCTGACAGACAGTCGACCGCCTTCGGACTCCTTTACCGATGTGCCCGGGGAAGGAACATGCTCCATAATCACGGTGGTAAGGTGCGGGGGGATGAGAATCTCCACCTCAAAGGGTTCGTCGCCGACATGGATGCCGAAGTGCGGGTCGATGCACTGTTCGACCCGAAAGTCCTTCGGAAGCGTGAACTGTTCATCAAGGAGTTTGAGTTCCCGGATGCGAGAAAGGCTGAAAACGAGAATTTTCTGCCGGAGTTCATCAAAGGCGAGCAGGTACCAGCTGTAGCGGTGATGAACAAGCCGGTAGGGATGGACGGTCCGCACTCCAGGCTGTCCGTTCCCGATGGAGGTGTAGGAGATGCTGATTTTCCGCCTGTTCACAGCGGCTGTGTAGATATCGACCCATACCTGGGGGTTGAAGGCGACTGACTAGTCAACCAGATAGACCGTTTCGCTGAACGCAGCGGTGTCAATCAGGATTTCCTCTCTCACCAATCCTGCAAACCGCTTCCATATGCCCTCTGCCGCCTCAGCCAGCGGCGTCCCCTTCCAGGCATTTCCGAGGTAATGAGAGATGCACAGCGCAAGCCCTTCATCGCGGCGGATGTGGAAAGCCGGAAGGTAATACCCCTCCTCACTGTAGTAATAGCCTCGTCGCTCACGGTCATAGACAACCGGCGCTCCGAGCCGGTCCCGCATATATTCGATATCGCGCTCGATAGTTTTCGGTGATACCTCAAAGAATTCGGCAGCGGCAGCTTTTTTTGGATAGCTGCCGCTTCTCATCCTTTCATCGAGGTAGAGTATCCGTTCTAAGGAGTTCCTGCACACCTGCACCCCCTATGCTATGTGCTCACCTTCCATCCTCCGTTGATCACCCCATCAATATCGGCATACTCCGCAAGCAGTTCGTCGCTCTCATAGTCAAATATGCTCCATCTCTGCGCGCGAGCATCCTCAAGGGTGATGTACCCGTATCTTCCGTCAAGATGATCGAGGGTACACCCTTTATTCACCCCCGAGACATCAAAGGTAAACGCCACCGCATCCATACGTTCGAGTATATTCCGGGTCAGCTGCTTCTGGTCCTTCCGCCACCCTCGTACACGCCCCATAGCATACTCCCCTTCAGATACCGATCGGCGAGCTGATACTCTGCAGCATCCTCAGTATACTCGCTCAATTCCGGTACAGCAACTGCACCATGCAGCTGATCATCTTTTTTGTGTTATTATACTGCTTACACTTGGACATATAATGTCCATCATCCGCACTTTCCGGGAACGTTACAGAGGTGATCCGCAGCTGCAGTGTCAGGGAGATGAACAGACGCTCTTCGGCGGATTATCCGCTGATCCAGATAACCGCCGCCAGGAGGAGAAAGAGCAGTGCTGCGGCCATCTTTCCCGCAGCGACGTTGCGGCTGAACCAGGAGACCATCCGCTTGTGGGAGACCCCGGCCAGGGCAAGTCCAAAGAGCAGCGTAAGGGGGAGTATGAAAGCGGTGTTGTAGAGCAGCAGCCAGAATACTGCGCTGAAACGGGAGCCGCTCTGGACCATGAAGGCAATTGCAGGCAGGTATATCTGCCCCGTGCAGGCAAGTTCCAGGAGCGCAACCAGAGCTCCCGTTACCAGAAAAACCGGAAGCAGGAATCGTTTGCCGGACCCCTCTTTCCTCTCTGTTCTGCGGATGACCGCATGGATGTGCTTTTTCAGCACCGGTGGAAGCTGCAGGAGCATCGACCCGGAGTTTCCCGTCTTTCTGACCACAACCGCATCCCGCAGGGAAAGAAGGGCCAGAATAAGGGCTGCGGAAGAAAAGAGGTACCGCATGACCTGGCGCAGAAGAGAGAGGCTGTCCGCTGCTTCGAACAGGGTAAAGAGCCCTGCTCCGATGAGAAAGTAGGCAGCAAACACCCCGGCTATGAAGCCTGCACCCGCTGAGACTGTTCTTCTCATTGAAGCGCCCCGCATGGTTATCCAGGAGATGAAAAACAGCATCGTGGCAAAGGCGCAGGGATTTATCCCGTCAACCAGGCCGGCAAAGAATACAGGAAGTACCGCCAGGTCAAGCCCGCCGGACTCCTCATTATGAGAGTCCGGCTCCCTTCGGGGAAGATACTCGCCGTTTTCGGCTGCATAAGTCAGCTCTTCAAGCAGACCCTGCTCTACGGCGCTGTTACCCTGATACACATTGCTGCCGATGATCATCACCGGGGAGATGGTGAAACTATAGCCCATCTGCTCAAGTCTTTTCTCACACTGCGCGAAGCCTGACTTTGACAGAACATTGACGTAGGCGACTTCTGCAGTGATTCCAGCCTCCAGTTCGGCTGCGGGCAGAATCTTCTCTTTGAACTGGTCACAGTGAGAACATCCGATATCACCGTAGTACTCAATGGAAACCGTCTGAAGACGGCTTTCCGCATAGATGCCCGTCATGACTGACAGCAGGAGCAGCACCCTGACAAATTTCATACCTGTATCCGTACAGAACGTATTTCAGGCATTGTAGTACAGGACTGTCCGGAGAGACAAGGATCTGTCGGGAGGAAATTCACTCTGCAGGTTCAGATGCCCTGCATGCCTGACCATACGGCCAGGAGAACAAACGAGAGAATACACACAGCCGTGTCGAGCACCTGCACGTTCGCAGCAATGCCTGACTGCTCTTCAGTACCCCCCGCCAGACGGATGAACGCTGAGATAACCAGCGGAGGCGGCATGATAAAAAACGTTATCATGGCGTAGTGCTGATAGACGGACACTTCCATAACCAGGGGAAGAATGAAGTATACGAGGAGCAGTCCGAACCCCAGGAAACTGATTTTCCGTATTACGGTATAAAGGATGGTAGTTTTTGCATATTTCCTGTTGAACGTCAGGTCATGGCCTACAATCAGGAGAATCAGCGGCGTGCTCAGCTGGGAAAACATCACCAGGGTCTGACTGGCGTTCGACAGTTCATAGGTACAAATCTGTCGACAACTCTATCCCATAGATAGAAATATTGACACGTTGTCCAAAATCGCATTGTAAGCTTATGTTTCAGCGTGTACTTTATGGTTAAAGGAGGGTACTCAGACTTCGACTTTCAGTACTCTATTCGGCCTATCTATCTGCAGTGTATTGAATAATTTCTTCAGTTCCGGGGTAATCCCGCTTGTCTGCTGGACGGTTCCCTGCGGTGTTTTGAGCGTCCCGAGGTGCTGGGTATTAAAAAATTTCTTCATCTGAAACCAGGTCATTCCCGTCTCCTGCTTACAGACTCTGATCATCAGCATTGTTAGGTTGCCGCTTAACAATAGAGGTGCTATAATCCTAGTCTGCCGGGACTGTTCGGGTCAGCTTCACCTCAGGAAAGCCGTACTCCGGCGGAAAACAAGACAGGATGGCAGCGATATGGAACTGCTCTGGCTCCGCTACTTCAAAAAACTCGCCGAAACCGGACACCTCACCCGTACAGCGGAACAGCTGCATATATCACCGCCTTCACTCTCAGCAACCATATCGCGGCTGGAAAAGGAGCTGGAAACCCGGCTGTTCGACCGGCCGGGACGGGAAATTCGCCTGAACAGCAGCGGCCGCACCTTTCTGCACTACGTCAATATTGCACTCAGCGCAATTGATGAAGCAAAACATGAGTTCTCCTCATCAAGCGATTCAACCGCCCGAACTATCTCAATCGGTGTGACCAGCCCCGTACGTTACCAGCGGAGTCTCTTCGCATTTATGAAAGCCCATCCCGACGTGCACCTCTCGCAGAATGTTATCGACCTGCCCTATTTTCACGGCGATGAACTGCTGAAAACGTACGATTTCGTCCTCTCTGCCGCCCTCGATTTCGAACTCGGCGACTGCGACAGAAGCGTGCTCTACTCGGACGACGTTCCCATGCTCGCCGTCTCATCATCTCACCCGTTCGCCTCCTTGAAAAGCATATCCCTAGCTGAAGCCCAGAACTGCATGTTTATCGTAACCCCCAAAGGCAGCTCAGCCCGGATATTCTTTGATGACGTATTCGCCGCCGCCCATATCACGCCGAAAATGATTATTGAATGCGACTATTCCATGCGCAAGGATATGATTATCGATCAGTACGGAATAGGACTCTCCACCCTCACCACCTCTCTCGACGACAGGTCCTCCGATATCGTCTATATACCGATCAGTGATCCGGAGTATCACCGGACCCACGTCATCTCCTGGCACATGAACCGCAGCCGCAGCGAAACAGCCAAACTCTTCTACAGCTTTATGCTCTCCTACTACAGAAACGGCATCAGATCTCTCTTCCCTCAGACCGGATCAGCATCACCGGATAAGGAGCTCTCATGACCTATACAGCCGAAACCCCTGACCAGTATCTGGAGATGCTTCCTCCGGAACGCAAGGCTCCCTTCAGCGCGCTGCGGAAAACGATCAGGGAAAACCTTCCTCCCGGTTTTGAAGAGAGGATCTCCTACGGCATGATCGGATACGTGGTGCCGCATGAGTTCTACCCCGCAGGCTACCATGCCGACCCCTCCCAGCCGCTTCCGTTCATGGCAATAGCCTCTCAGAAGAACCATATAGCCCTCTACCACAACGCGCTCTACGCTGATGCCGAACTCAGCAGCTGGTTTGCCTCCGAGCTGCATGCCAGGACCGGGCTGAAACCTGATATGGGCAAAAGCTGTATCCGGTTCCGCAATCCCGAAAAGATTCCTCTTGATCTCATCGGAGAACTCTGCCGGATGCTGTCGGCAGAAGACTGGGTCGAACGGTATCAGAAGCTGACCGGACGCAAACAATCACCCTAACGCTGCGCTGAAGATCCTCAACCGGCAGGATATCGCACTGCTGTTCGGCTGTGATAATAAAACAGGGAAAGGAACGTTGGAAATGAACGCTGTTCTCTACGCACTTACAGGAATACTGGTTCTGCTCTCGCTGGTAAAAAGCAGGGAAAAGACGGTCATGGCGCTGCGCAAAGCCTGGAGATCTTTTGAAAACATACTGCCCCAGCTTCTCGTCGTCCTGCTGCTTGTCGGATCCGCTCTTGCGCTGCTGGATTCACAGATGATACTGAGCCTCATCGGCTCGCAGTCGGGCTGGGCGGGAGTTGCAGCGGCAGCCGTGGGGGGCGCTGTTACGCTCATTCCCGGATTTGTCGCATTCCCTCTCGCCGCCATGCTCCTTGAAAGCGGAGCCGGCTATATGCAGATTGCAGCATTTATCTCAAGCCTGATGATGGTCGGTATCGTAACGCTGCCGGTCGAAATCGCCTATTTCGGCAGGCGGGTGACAATCTTCAGAAACTCACTCGCATTCGCCTTCTCCTTTTTCGTCGCCTTCGTCATCGGGGCGGTACAGGGGGTTTTGTGACCACTATACTGAAAAAGTATCGCGCAGCGCTTCTCACCCTTGTTGTCGTCAGTATAGGTGTGCTGCGCAGCAGGGATTTCGGACAATCCATGACCGAAATAACGCTGCTTCAGCTTAAGGAGATGCTCCTGGTCATCCCCCCCGTATTCATCCTGCTCGGTCTGCTCGACGTATGGGTTCCCAGACAGATCCTGGTCAGGCTCATGGGTGAAGGTTCCGGAATTCAGGGAACCGTGCTGGCGATTCTCCTCGGATCTGCCGCGGCAGGACCGCTGTACGGTGCGTTCCCTGCTGCGGCAGTCTTCATGAACAAGGGGGTTTCCTTCCGGAACATCCTCATCTTCATCGGAGCCTGGTCCACAACCAAGATCCCGATGCTGCTGTTTGAGATATCCTCCCTCGGAGCCAGATTCGCCCTGACAAGACTCACTGCGGATATTGTCGGCATTATCATCATCGCAGCGCTGATCACAGCGTTCACCCCCAAACCATACATTCAGGAGCTCTACAGAAAGGCCGCAATCCTCAGTAGATGACGATATTCCGTATCCAGCCGCAGTCAGCCCCGGCAGAGTCGCTGCCGTCTTTGACGTACCTCCACTTCAGCTCATGCTCCTGCCCGGGATTGAGCGGGTAAGAACCGGCAGCCCACTCACTCTCGCCCGACCAGCGGTCAACGCGGTATCCGTCAATAAAGAATTCCAGGTAGTCAAACCCGTCTTCACTGCTCACCCGGTAGTCAAACCGGACCTGTTCAGCCGCCGTCCCCTCAAGCAGCATCTGCAGCACCGATTCTTCATTCGATGAGATATCGCCGCTCTGCAGGGCAGGCTGACCGCTCTCATCGACAACCTGCCAGCCGGCACCTCCGTAGGTGGAGGCATTATCAGGAAAGCCGTTAGCAAGGGAGACAGAAAGCAGCTGCGGGTCATCGAAGGGCGCGAGCCGCAGCATCCGGATCCATCCGGCATCATCCCCGGAAGAGTCGCTGCCGTCCTTTGAGTAGACCCACGTGAAGTCGTGGACACCCGGCTCAAGCAGGAGTGAGAAGGTATTCCATCCCATTCTCCCGCTCCAACGGCCCATCCTGACATCATTATGGTAGAAATCCAGGAGGTCAAAGTCGGTTTCGCTGCTGACTTTCCAGTCAAAACTGAATTCACTCATCTGCGTCACTTCCAGGGTACCCCGAAGTTCAGTAGACTGATTGGACTCGATATTCCCGCTTTGGAGGGCTGGAAAACCCTCGTAGGAGAGGACAGACCATTCACGGCTGCCTGTGGTGGTAAATCCGGGCGGCAGCCCGTTTTCAAGACTCAGACAACGGTCATCGAGGGGCTCAAGCCTGATTGCCTGGAGTCTCGCCGCATCCGCCCCATCAGAGGAACTTCCGTCCTTCTCATAGATCCAGAGCAGATCATGGGTTCCCTCGCTGAGAATATGGCGGTATTCGCTCCAACCCGTCTCCCCGCTCCAGCTTTGGACAAGTTCGCCGTTGACGTAAAATTTCAGGTAGTCATAGCCGTGCTCACTGCTGACATGGTAGCGGAAGGAGAGCAAGCCGCTTCCCCATACCTCGATGGTGCCCTGCAGCCGCGATCTCTGGTCTGAGCCGATCGGTCCGCTCCTGAGCTCTTTCGCACCGGATACCTCCTCTATCAGCCAGACCTGATGACCGTCAGTGGTAAAACCGGGAGGAAACCCGTTGTCAAGACCGAACTCTATCGTCTCCCCGCCCAGAAGCCCAAAGGGCAGAAGGTCGGCCTGAGCAGCCGCCCTGCCGACGCCCATGGCTCCCAGCAGAACGGTGAAAAAATCAGCCGCTTCAGAGTCGGAGACAGCTTCATCTACAAACCCGAGGTATACGCTCCGGCCACCGTTACCGAGAATGACAGCTGCTCCTCCGTCATCGTAACCGGCCAGTGACTTCCCTCCGCTCAGCGGGTAGAGGGAGCTGCTGTGGGTCCCGTAGCTGTTGCTGACAAAGTCCAGGGTATTTCTTCCAAATGCCTCGATCATCCCGGTATCCAGGATTCTGATACCGTCCGCATTACTTCCATCGCCTCGACCTGCTTCGAAAAGCTCCAGCAGCTGCGGATCGTTGCCCCAGTCATGCGCAACAGCATAGCCGCCGGACTCGATATGGGCTCTGAGCGCATCGATATCAACTCTCAGGTTGTTGCCCTGGTTGAGCATCACGACCAGTCCGTAGTCTCCGCTGCGAAGCTCGTCGTTGAAGTCGCTCCACTCTTGCACAGGGGTAATCTGCAGCTCCAAGCCTGCGAGAGCAGAATAGATCGGCTGCCGGGTAATATCACGGGAGTCGATGAAGGCAAGGGTCTTCTGGTTGAATATGCCCCCCGGGGTATAGGATCCCCTTGCTGTCATCGGTACCAGCACCCGGGCTGCAGCAGGACCTCCTGAAGGAATGACCGCTGCGTACAGATCCAGCGGAAGGAGAAAATCCTCGTCTGTCAGCGGATTATGGATTGTGACAGACTCGATGAATACCGCTGCCTCTCCCCGAAACACATCAACGCCCCACCGGGCTGAAGCTTCAAGGAGACCGCCGGCTGCCGCCTCATCGAAGCCGCCGATCGTTAAGCGCAGATCCTCTGTCCGGGAAAGATCCACCTCAACAGGAATTCTCACCGGCTCTTCAGAGCAGCTGGGGATAATGAAGATTAC
>CAYSRK010000030.1:0-10792 GCA_964433385.1 uncultured Spirochaetales bacterium | reverse complement strand
GGACCGCACCAGTCGGCGTAGAAGTCGACAAGCACTGCTCGCTTTTCGGTCCGGATGAGCTCAGGGAAAGATGCGGGTAATCTGCTGTTCATACTGTCTGCAACTATAGCAGGCCGGCTGGTATTTCTGCAACCGGCCGCTGCGGATTGCAAGAGGAATGTTTACCGGGTATAATCCTGCTCATAACCGGCTTGCGTCGGATTAGACAGCGCAGCAACAGAGGGAACAAGGGGTTACCAGTGAGCAAGGATAAGGATATCGGCGGGCAGAACAGCACCTCTTCAAGGGAACGGAGCGGACAGGGCGGCAAGCACTCCCGGCAGCCGGTCGAACTCTTTGATTTTTTCCTGCTGCTTGAGCGCAGCCGGCTTTTCCTGTTCAGCTTTATCGTCATTGTGACCGCTGCTGCGGGAATCTATGCCTTTGTGATTATGGAAAGCACCTACAAATCTGAGGCTACCATTCTTGTTACCGCTACCGGGGTCAGCCAGAGCAGGTCGGATACCAATGAGATTAAGCGCCTCGTCACATCCCTCTCGCCCGAGATGCAGTTCGAGGTTGATTCGGTGGTGAAGCAGTTCAAGCTCAACCCGGTCCTCCAGGATGTGATCGATACTCTCTCTCTTGATGAGCGCTTCGGCCTCGATGTTCAGGACCTTGCCGGTATTGTGCAGGTAACCTCCCAGAGCGGAACAAACCTCCTCGTTGTCTCTGCGGCCTACACCGACCCTGCTGTTTCCCAGGCGATGGTAAACCAGCTGATCGAGAGCTTCCGGATCTACGTCCAGCGGATGCAGACCGACCTGCTCTCACGCAAGGCAGCGTACCTTGAGTCGGAGATGGAGAATGCGCTAGCGCTCTACGAGCAGAAATTCGCTGAGGTGCAGCGGATCAATCTCGACGGAAAACCGCTTGATGTGATGCGCAACGACTATGAATCCTCAGTTACTGCCCTCAAGGCTGCGAGAGAGAGCAGGGAGAGCATGGATCTCGACATTCAGGCGGTAAGTCGAATGTATGCGGAGCTTTCGGCAATGCTTGAGGGCGTGGATGAAAAGATTCTTCTGCGCACCAGTCTCTCTTCCGATTCCAGCCTCTCACTTCCGGCAGAGGAGGCGGAAGCATCCAGCTACTTCTCCGCGGACGAGATGTTCAACCCTGTCTATGAGGATCTGATGATCCGTAAAAATGAGGCGGGGCAGGAGCTGGTACATCTTGAAGCCCAGCAGGAGCTGCTTGATGCCAGGATACCCCGTCTGGAGTCCGATATTGCCGCAATGCTTCCGAAGCTGAGGGAGAAGGAGAAATCCTACGAGAATGCTCTCAAGGAGCTCGAGTATGCGGGCAGAACGTTTGATGCGTACCAGGAACTGCTGCATGAGGCGAGAATCCAGATTGCCGCCGATATAACCGAAAACCTCCTCACCGTGGCCAGCTACGCAGACCTTCCCGAGCATGATGAAGAGTCTTCGCTGATCGTGGTGGTTATCGGGTTTATCGGAGCCCTTCTCGGCGCCGTCCTGATAGTCATCGGCAGGGAGTTCTACCGCTCCTACCGGTCCTACCGGGAGCGGTGATCCGGTCAGTAAGCGTTTTTATTGATGAATCCCTTCACTATGGTAAGAATCACAATCTTGATATCGAGCAGCAGGCTCCAGTTCTGGATGTAGTAGAGGTCAAACTCAATCCGCTTAGACAGCGATGTGTTTCCCCTCCATCCGTTTACCTGAGCCCAGCCGCTCATCCCGGTTTTTACCTTATGTCTCAGCCTGTACCCGGGAATCTCGTCCCCGAAGACGGCGCTCAGCTCGGGCCGCTCAGGACGGGGTCCGATCAGGCTCATGTTGCCGGAAAGCACATTAATAAGCTGCGGCAGTTCATCCAGACTGGTCCTCCGCAGAAATCTGCCGAAGCGGGTTACCCGCGGATCATTCTTTACCGTCCAGCAGTCGGTCCCGTTGCCCTCCTCAATTGATGAACCGTTTTTCATCGTACGGAATTTGAGCATGTTGAATACACGGTTGTGGACGGTTACCCGTTTCTGCACAAACAGCACCGGCCCCTTGGAGGTAATTTTCACGGTTACCGCAATAAAGAGCAGCAGGGGAAAGAGCAGGATCAGGCCGAGGAGGGAGAAGACTATATCGAGAAGCCGCTTGATAAAGCGGTCGTAGAGCGTCAGGTTTGTATGGTTGATCTGGAGCACGTGCTGGCCGTTGAGCGTTGCTACCTGGGTTCCGATTGTGGAGAATGGGAAGTCGAGAATCACCATAAGTGAGGACATTTTATCGTAGCAGGCAGCTATGTACTTCTGACTGAGATTGTTCGCAGATTCTGGAATGCTGATCACGACAATGTCGGGGTCCAGTTTCTCAAGAAGGGATTCCAGTGTTCCCTTGAGCTGCTTCAGCCCCTCAATCACCTGACCGGTGTTCTCTGCTCCGTACTGTCCGACCATCCTGATGCCGTGAATCGGGTTCCTGTAGAACTCGTAGTATTTCCGAAGCTCTTCCCCGTATCCGATGAGCAGCACGTTCTTCATGTTCCACCCTTTTGCCCTCAGTCTGAACAGCAGGTTTTTCACCAGAATCCGTTCAATAATGAGGAACAGGACGACGAGGGCGAGAAACAGAAAGATGGTAAGACGGCTGACCCTGGCCGGGAAGAAGAAGTAGAGGATGATGACCAGTCCGAGGACAGACTGGATGGATGCGAGTATCAGAGATGAAATTTCATCTATCCAGGTGAGAATCCGCGTCCCGGTATAGAGCTTGTTCGAATACATGAAGAAGAGAAAAAGGACTATAACGATCAGCCCAAGGCGGGCAAAAAAATCGAGCGGTTTCCCGATGCCTCCGGGAATAACGTAAAAACGGAGGATATAGGCGGCAAACCAGGCGGCAGTTACTGCAACAAGATCAGCCCCCAGGCGGAGAAGCATACTTTTATTGTCTTTCCAGTGGTCCATCAGAAGGTATCCGAGCAAAAAAAAATGGAGCCTTTTCGAGCCCGCTCTGCCGACGTACCGTCCGCACGTTCACCATATGATACCACAGATATCGTAAAGATACCATACAGGCCGAATTGGTTTTGCATAACCTCTGATAATACACTATGATGAGGGGCAGAGCAGCTGACTGCGGGCACCCGATACAGCCGCCGCTGCCCGCAACCAGTTCAGGAGGATGGATATGGCGCCGATATCCCCAAAAAAAATCTCGCTCATGACGCTTCTCGGAACCCGCCCGGAGATTATCAGGTTATCGGAGGTGATGAAGAAGGCCGACAGCTACTTTAACCATACTCTGGTTCATACCGGCCAGAACTGGGACTATACGCTCAATCAGATATTCTTTGAGGATCTGGGACTGCGGGAGCCCGACCACTACCTTGATGCGGTCGGCGGCAACCTGGGTGAGACCATCGGAAATATCATCGCGAAGAGCTATACCCTGATGCGTGAACTCATGCCGGATGCCCTGCTCATTCTCGGGGACACCAACTCGACCCTGGCATCCATATCGGCCAAACGCCTGCGCATTCCGATATTTCACATGGAGGCAGGCAACCGCTGCTTTGATGAGAACCTCCCCGAGGAGACCAACCGGCGGATCGTGGATCATATCGCCGATGTGAATCTCTGCTACAGCGAGCACGCCCGCAGATATCTCAACGCTGAGGGGGTAGCCCGGGAGAGGACCTATGTGACCGGCTCGCCGATGGCCGAGGTTCTGAGCGCCAACATAGACAGGATAAGGACAAGTTCCGTTCTCAGCAAACTGGGGATTGAGGAGAACCGCTACATACTGCTCTCGGCTCACCGAGAGGAGAATATCGATATCGAGAAGAATTTTTTTGCCCTCATGCATGCAGTAAACGCCCTTGCGGAACGGTACGACATGCCCGTGATCTACAGCACCCACCCGAGAAGCGCTAAGTTCATTGAACAGCGGGGGTTTGTCTTTCACCCCCATGTGAGAAAACTGCCCCCATTCAGCTTTTCCGATTACAACCATCTGCAGCTGCACGCATTCTGTGTAGTGTCAGACAGCGGGACCATCCCTGAGGAAGCCTCCTACTTCCGGTTTCCTGCGGTATCGATCAGGACGAGCACTGAACGGCCGGAGGCCCTCGATACGGGGAATTTCATCATCGGGAGCATAAGCGGAGAGCAGGTTCTCCAGGCTGTGGAGCTTGCTGTCGCTTTACACCGCGACGGAAACTTCGGGGTAAGCACCCCCAACTATGTTGATGAGAATGTGAGCACGAAGGTGATAAAAATTATCCAGAGCTATACAGCCATCGTTAACCGGATGGTCTGGAGGAAGGATTAATCCGTTTCCCGGGAGACCGACGTGATAGCACATCAATGGTACGTGATTCTTGATTCAGCTCAGCTGCGCAGAAACCGGCTGCTGCGAGTCAGACGACTCGGAGAGGAGATGGTCCTCTGGCGTGACGGAGGCGCAGCGGTGCACTGTCTCATCGATCGCTGCTGCCACCGGGGAGCTGCACTGAGCGCGGGAAAGATTGTCGGGGATGCTCTCCAGTGCCCTTTCCACGGGTTCGAGTACAATGGAGAGGGCCGCTGCACCTGCATCCCGGCAGCAGGGCGGAAGACGCCGGTTCCTGACCGCTATCGGGTCCGCTCCCTCCCCGTGCACGAGGAACACGGCTGGATCTGGGTCTGGAAATCGAAAGATCTGCTTGCATCAGAAGAGAATCCGGCTCCCCCCGCCTATTTTCCCGATATCGATGGGGGTTTCCGGTATACAACCGTCAGGGACCCGTGGAATACGCATTACAGCAGGGTCTTGGAGAACCAGCTGGATGTCGTGCACCTGCCGTTTGTTCACCGTACCACGATCGGCCGTGGGGGCAGAACCCTGGTTGACGGCCCCGGAACCCAATGGATCAACGACCGGATGCTCTATACCTATGTCTTTAACCGGATCGATGATGGAACTCCGGCAAAAAAGCCTTCCGAAGTGCCGGTTCCGCCGCAGGACAATGATTTCAAGCTGGAGCTGATCATGCCCAACCTCTGGGAGAACAGAATATCTGACAAGGTGCGGATCGTCGCGGCATTTGTGCCGGTCGATGACGAGCGGACTGTACTGTACCTGAGGACTTACCAGAAGATAGCCCGTCTGCCCCTGCTGCGCTCCCTGATAGGCTTTCTCTTCGGCAGGATGAATCTGGTGATAGCACATCAGGACCGGCGCGTTGTCGAGACACAGAGGCCGAAGGCGAGCAGGCTCAGGGGCGGGGAGATGCTCATCCAGGGAGATCTGCCCATCATTGCCTATCGCCGCAGGCGCGAAGAGCTTTTAAGCGCAGACCGGAAGGCAGCCGATACCCGCTTGTGATATTGAGCAGTTTATAAGAATTCGTTATACTGACCGGTGATGGTGCATGCAGCAGTCAGTTGGATAACAGATACCATAGCCGGTTTCCAGGCGCGTTACGCAGTTAACGGGTGGATATTCCTCTCCCTTATACTGCTCTGCGGGCCGCCGTACTACCTCTCAATTTACCGCCTGATACGCTCAGCCGCCGCGAAAAACCGTCCCCAGATCTCTTTCTGGTCAACGATGTTCCTGCTTTTCTCGGTCATACCCTACCTCTACGTTCTCTTCTGGGGCAGGAATCTGCCGTGGTACATCTACGGTTTCATCGCCCTGCTGGCAGGCCAGGGGGTCTATTCACTGGTGAACAAGGTGAATAGACCCGCCTCAAGCCCGAGCGCATAGCAGAACAGAAGAACCGATCAGTAGGGACCTCTGATGCTGGCATGTACTGAACTGCGGTAGAAATCGGCGATCTTTTCGTGAAGTTCCTCCGAGAGGGGCGGCAGCTCCGATATGATGCTGTTCTGGACGACCTGCTCCGGTCTGCTGGCTCCGGGAATTACCGTCGTGACAGCCTCAAAGTCCAGAATCCAGCGCAGAGCCGTCTGAGCCATCGTCATCCCTTCCGGTACCATAGTCGAGAGTTCCTCAACGAGGTCTAACCCCTTTTCGAAGGGGAGGCCGGCAAAGGTTTCTCCCACATTGAACTGCTCACCGTTGCGGTTGAAGTTTCTGTGATCCGTTTCCGGGAACGTTGTATTTCTGTTCATTTTGCCCGAGAGCAGTCCGCTGGCAAGGGGTACCCGGGCTATGATGGAGACCTGCTTCTCTCGGGCTTTATCGAAAAGCTCAGTTATCGGTTTCTGGCGGAATAAATTGAAGATTACCTGCAGAGAAGCGATTCCCTCCTCTTCAAGGCAAATCAGCGCCTCCTCTACGGTTTCAACGCTCGCCCCGAAGTGCTCTATCTTTCCCTCTTTCTGCAGGTCGCGCAGCGTGTCAAAGACAGCTCCGTCTGCCAGCACCTCTTTGGGAATGCAGTGCAGCTGGGTCAGATTCAGCCGTTCGACACCAAGGCGCTTCAAGGAGCCTTCCGTATGCCGCATGATGGCTTTCGGGGTGAAGTTGTCCGGCCAGCCGGGGTCGGAACTGCGTCCCAGCTTTGTCGCCACAAAGATCTCTCCGGAATGCTCCCTGAGGAATCGGCCGATAAACTTTTCGCTGCGTCCGTCACCGTAAATGTCAGCCGTGTCGAAAAAGGTTATACCCTTTTCAGCCGCAGTGTGCAGGATCGCCATTGCCGTAGAATCCTCCACATCCCCCCAGGCTCCTCCGATCTGCCAGGTCCCGAGACCTACCTCCGATACCATCTTTCCGCTTTTGTTGAAAGGTCTTACGTTCATACTCTCGACTCCTTGCTCTGTTCCTGTCCCTGAAGAACCGAATTTCGGCTGCTGCCGTACTATCAAGGTACGGGCAGTTGTACGGTTACGTCAATAGCGGACTGCCGGGAAAGGAAGAGAGGGGGTGCCTGAATCCCCATGTTGAAACGGTAAGCCGGCATACAGCAGAAAGTACAGAAATTTATTGGATTTATGGATTGCATTATTGTATCTTTTACAGTATCGAATATGTTTGGGATGTGTGACAGAGCGGCAGACAGCTCTGAAGATGTAAATAAGTAAGGCAGAAGCATAATGAACAAATTTTCAATTCTTTCAAGGCAGCGTAAGCAGAAAAAACAGATGTTCCAGCAGATCATTTCCATTGCTGACAAGCGACAGATTGGAACATGCAGTTTCTGCCGTAAACCAGTGAACGACAATGACCTGATCTACTACTGCAGAAGCTGCGGGGCTTATTATCACTTCAGCTGCGCCATGGACACCCCTGCGGGGAGAGTCTGCCCGATCTGCAAGGAACTGACGTTTCTCGATCGAGTGGTTGTTGCCCAGTAGCTTCTCATACCAAAACAGTCCTTCTTACTGTTCGCAATAAAGCAGTAATCTCATCCGAGATGAAGATGAGAACCTCAGTGCGCAGTACGGTTTCCCATCCCGGACCACCCCCTGCACGGGATCATACATGTACAAAACATGCTGGAGGCTGTACTATGAAAGAGTGAAAATCAGGAAAGGGGGAAGGTATGAACAGAATCAGGGAATGGAACATGCACAGGAAAATGAGTAAACACATGTTCCGACAAGTTATTTCGTTCCGGTAAAAAACAGCGGATCCAGGTGTGTGATTACTGTCATAAGCCGATCCGCGGTGATGACCTGCTCTACTACTGCGAAGAGTGCGGTTCCTACTTCCACTATTACTGCACGGTGGATACCCCGGCAGGACGGGTCTGTCCGAAATGTGCTGAGCTGCAGTTTCTTGACCGGGTTGTTGCTTTGTAGTGATCCAGCCGCAAGGCAGCCGAAGACAAGCAGAATTATCCAGAATAAAAAAGAGCTCTAAAACCTTGCGTATTGGTAACGGTATATGTTAGTATTGGAAAAGCAAAAAAACAGTTCGCTAAGGTTTGTGCTTATGAATACGCGTGACGGCTATCCACTGCAACTATTCGGGAAGCCGATTGAAACAATCGTACACAGCATCACATATTTCACATAACCTACGCTCTTTGCAGGCAGGTTCTCCAGTTTAACGGTGTAAACCTGACTCCGGGCAGCTGCGGTTGCAATACACAGGAGGAATCATGAAACGATTTGTCAAATTGGCTGAATTGACGGCAGCTGGAGTTCTCATCTTTTTTCTCTCCGCCTGTTCGCTGTTTTTGGGGGGTAACGGGGGTTTTGTGTTTGATGCAGCTGCCGGAACCTATGACGACTACGTCGATATCGTGGTCAGCTACGGACGATCACACGATTCCCTTCACTATACGACTGACGGTTCGGCAGTTACTGTCGATTCCCCGCAGCTGATTTCTGAACTGTCACGCATCAGGGCCTTTTCAACCACCGGACTGAAGGTTGCCGCAGTGGAGGATGGAGTCATTGTCGACACTGCATCAGCTCAGTACACGGTTAACCGCTCTGATCTCCAGGAAACAGTCTACCTCTCCTACTCCTACGACCAGGCTGCCGCAACGGTCGAGCTTGACGAGGAAAGTTCCTCCCCCTACGTAGGCATAGCCTCCCTGCAGACCGACACGAGCAAGACGGCCAGCAACACCGTCGGAATCAAGCTCAACGGGGTGGGAATCGTCAAAGATACGAAGAGCTATATCATCAGGGATGCAGTCATCCAGGAGCAGGATGAATATGGAACCTGGTTTGACCAGGTGGAATCGCAGATCAAGCTTGAAGGACTGACCAATCTTGCAGCCGTACTCGTTCTTGACCGCAGCGAATCGCTGGGGCCTGCGGATTTCGCTCTCGTCAAGAGCTACGCCAAGGACTTCATCGACTTGATCTTCGACAAAACAACCCAGGCCTATATAGGAATCGTCGATTTTTCCACAACGATTAACAACTACAACATGACCGATGACCGCACCAAGCTGTACTCCTACATCGACAGTCTCAGTATGGACTCCTTCACCAGCCTCTATGACGCGGTCTCCCGCGGAACTGACATGCTTGATGATGCGCTCTTCTACTCTCCCGATCAGTATATGAGCTTCATCGTTACCGAAACGCCCAGGTTGGTATGGAGTATTCCCCAAGGGGATGTGGGATCCACCGCCTCATTTGACGTTGAGGTATCTTACTCAGGAGGTGTTGTACTAACGAAAAATGTCAGTGTTTCGGCAGGCAGTGAACTCTTCAACCGGGACGGCCGCACCTGGTACGCTTATGAGGTCGAAGAGGGAAAGCTCAGCCTGGATACCCCCTATGAGTGGAGATGGAATCGAAACAGCGAAAGCTGGAAAGATAGTGCCGCCTTTACCATCTCGGAGGTGCACGGAAAGGCGATGGTCACCTTCACCGATGGAGTGAATAACAACTCCCTGCTCGGCAATACTCCCTCCAATCTCAGCCCGAGGATTTCCGGCAGCGGCATCAAGAGCTTCACCATGGGACTTGAAGGAAAGGGCGGTCTCAATGAACCGGCGCTTCAGGACCTGGCTGTAGCCGGGCAGTACGCGAAAGCCGAGGACATAGAGGTCCTTGAGGAAGTGTTCAGGGCCTTCTCCCAGGCAGTAAGCCAGCAGTTTGATCTTTCCTACGCCAGGTCCTCAGGAAATGAGACGGACCTGCCGATCAGAATTACCCTGATTGCCACCGAAGGCAGGGATGATGTCATCCGACCCATGGGTACGGAAATCGACTTCACCCCGATCACTTTCAGTGACGGCCACGCCCCCGACAGCTTTGAATTTACCGGAAACAGGAGGTGGTCTGTCGTCAGCAGCGACTCCAGTGACGAGGAAGAGGGCGAATATTCGCTGAAGGCAGGGAATATCAACGACGACCAGGAATCTATCGTGACGCTGCGCATGACTGTCCCTGATGGTATCACGCTGAACGCAGTCACCTTCGACTACAAGGTGAGCTCTGAATCAGGGTGTGATTACCTGGAGTTCTGGGTAGACGGGAGCCGCAAGATGCGGGAATCGGGTAACAAGAGCAGCACGTGGTCAAAATTTTCAGAAAACCTGGGCGGTTATTCAGGTGAGATTGAACTCAGCTGGAAATACACCAAGGATTATTGGGGAAGCAGCTACGACGATACCGCCTGGATAGATAATATCAGGATATCTGTAATAAAATAACGCTGTGGGAAAAAGCCCGCTGAGGGGTTATTCCCTCAGCGGCAGATCCTGGATGCAGGAGGCGAGGTTCAGTTCCCCAAGCCGCTCTGCAGCTGTCATGCTCTTGGGAGCTGTGGGGAAGAACCTAAGCTGAGGCTGGGCTGGATGGAATGTCAGTACTGCAGTACGTAATACATCTGCTGGTCCTGGGGAGATGCTGCCCCTGCTTACATGAATAGAGAAAGACTAAGCCGCAGGAACTCAGGGTGAAACGGCAAGTTCGGAGACAGTCTTGCAGTACGATCGGTGCGCTGCGAAAAACAGATTCTGCATACGCGGGATTTTTTTCTGCAGTAAAGATACCCGGTCCGGATCTATTCTATTTTCATACACGCTTTTAAATACGTGTCTGAATCCCCGAAGTTCGTCAGTAATTTCCGCAAGTTCGCTGTCCATGAATGCCGGGCGGATCCCGGGCAGGTCGAGCTGCATTGCCTCAATGAGATGCCTGTGCCAGGTATCTGACGGCAGGTTGTTTTCAAAGGTTTTTGATATACGGAGGAAGTAGTTTTCCATTGTTGTATACAGCATATGAAGGGTATATCCTAGGGCTGCCCAGTCCAGTTCATCCCGTGCTCCCTGCTCTATTCGCTCCCAGGCTTTTCTATTGAGGCGGCAGTTATCTTCAAACACCCTGTATTCTTTATCAAGCTGGGCAATGAGCATGACTGCCCGT
>CAYSRK010000029.1:0-6147 GCA_964433385.1 uncultured Spirochaetales bacterium | reverse complement strand
GACGCTCAGCGTTCAGGAACTGTTCGCCGACTTCCAGTACCGCGACACTCTCTTCTTCCGCTTCGGGAAGAGCTTCATTACCTGGGGAGTCGGCTACTTTTTCAGTCCCGCTGATGTGGTCAATCTCGAAGCGATAGATGCAGAGGACCCGAGCGCGGAGCGTCAGGGGCCGCTCCATTTCCGCATGCAGTATCCCTCCGGTCGGAACAACCTGTACCTCTACCTTGTCGCTGATCAGGCGGAAAAACCGCAGGATACCACCTATGCCCTCAAATATGAGCTGGTGAGCGGAGGATCGGAAATCAGCTTCGCAGGCGTCTACTCCTACACCGGAGTACCCCGGCTTGTCTCCACCCTCTCCACATCCCTCGGGGAAGTCCGCCTGTTTGCCGAGGGACTTGTTTCTTTCGGTTCCAGCCGTGTGTTCACCGCGGTCTCCGCCGTGCAGCCGGAGTTTGCTGAAGACACTGAACCTGCCGACCGCTACACGGCGCTGGACACCTTCACTATTGACAACCTCCCCTTAGCAAGCGCTACCGCAGGTTTCACCTACAATCGTACCGACCCCGACCTTTTTCTCGTCGGGCAGTACTACTTCAACGGCGAGGGCTACCCGCTCAACACCGTCGTCGGAGAGGGACGTACCCTCCTTGATTCCGCCTACTACCTTCTGCTGAACCCCGGTGCAAACGGGCTGGCAAAGGATGAAGAGGAACAGACTGAAGATTACCGGGACCCGCCCGCGCTGAACTTCAGCGATGTCACCAATTTCGCCCGCCACTACGGCGCAGCCGCACTCTCCTGGAACAGCATAGCCGGGACTGACCTCTCTGCAAGCATCTTCTGGATCGGCAATCTCACCGACAGCTCCGGCATCATCTCCCCTACGCTGAGCTGGAGTGTAATCGAACGGGTATCAGCCTCCTTCGGGCTGAGGATGACCTACGGGAGAAGCGGTACCGAGTTTGCCGACCCGGCGGGACTGTTCGCCCAGGACCCGGAGAACGACCCCCAGGAGCCGACGCTGTCGTTAACCGTTCAGTTCTCAATTGGGGGAGGGAGTTTTTAATATGTCAGGAAGTAAGCGAACTATGCTTCGCCTCATCAGCACAGCGGCAGCGGGACTGCTGCTGCTCTCCTCCTGCACCGGACTGTACGAACCTGATCCGCAGGCACCGACACAGGTCTCCGCCCGGGCCTCAGGTGAGACTGCGGCTGAGCTCGGCATCCTGGTAACCTGGAACGCCGCAGCCGATTCAGGCGGCTACACCGTATACCGCTCCGATGACGGAGGCAGCACGTACAGGCCGATCGGATCCACCGGGCCGCAGCAGCTCTCCTATCTCGACAGGGATGACGATCTTGTCCTTGGCAGCACCTACACCTACAAAGTACGCTCCTACGGCCTCTGGCACAGCAAAACAGGGGAGCTGAGCAAACCCTCTTCAGGAGTTGATTACTTCCTTACCCCCGTGTGGAACGTTGTGCTGCAGGAGAGTGAACTTTCAGGCTCTGCCCAGGCTGCAGCAGTCCGCATGGCCTCTGCCGGCGGCGGGGTACTGTACTATATCCTCAGCGACACCGCGGGAAAACTTTACGTCGGCAGGGTTGTTGAGGAGGAGGATGAAGATAACGAGGATGAGTACCGCTTCACAGTCGAACGGTACGGGGAGTTCTCCGCTGAAACTGCCGCTGCGGCAGAGGGGTATTTTGATGCAGCGTATGCCGATGGGACCCTCTACCTTGCCTTCTCCGACGCTGATCATGAGGGCAAACTGAGTGTTCTTGCCCTGACTGCCGAAGAGGAAGAGGGGGAGCTCACCTGGAGTACGAAAACCGTGGGGACCCGCGGCTTTACAGATGAATCCGTCTCCTCAGTCTCCCTTGCCGCAGCCGCAAGCATCGGAGGAACCCGGATATACCTCAGCTGTATCGAGGGGAGCGGTAAACCTAAGGTGCGCTCACGAGAGATCGGCACCCTCACCCCTGACTGGAAGGACTTGACCCCCGCAGCTCCGGCAGAGGTGCTGGGCATAGGTCTCGCACTCAATGGATCAGCCCTGACAGTCGGCTTCAGGACAGCTGCCGGGTTTGAGCTGGCAGGCACATCGGACAATTCAGTCCTTGCCTCCTTCTCCCCCGCTCCAGCAGGAATCCCGGGGGGCAGCAGCACGGTCAGACTCAGCTCATCCGGTGACTATTTCACCATCGAAGCCTACGCTGAGAATACCGGCAGCTGGGTAATTCGGGACCTTGCTGACGGTGAGTGGCGCAGTTCGGGCCTTGAACAGCTTCCCGGCTTTTCGAGCCATGCTGAAATTCCTGATCTGAGCGCACCTTTTAATGCATCCCTGAACTTCTCCGGTAATCTTCTGCTGGCAGCATCTGACCCTGAGGGCGGTATACGCAGCGTGTTCTTTGATCGGGAGACGGAGCGCTGGTTCAGTTACGGAAAACCGGGGGGCAGCTCAGCAGCCTCCTCTGTGAACGTGCTGAGCATCGGTACTGCCTACTATGTCACCTGGGTGGAAGATGAGACGGCAATGCTCTCAGTCGGGCGCTAGCTCTGAAGCCGGGGCAAGGCAGCGTGTATGGATTCTGTTGATGTGCTCTACCGGGATTATCTGAGACTGCGTGATCGTACAGACGAACTCTGCAGCAGGCTTTTCAGTCGGTACAGGGACTGGATTTCCTGCTCGCCGGGCTGCTGCGCCTGCTGCAGTGAGCTGTTCCTCCTCCCGGTTGAACTCTACGCCCTGCGACGCCAGTTTACAGAGCATGCAGCGGTGATGCCGCGCAGGCGCAGCGTTGGCGCCTGCCCCTTCCTTCACAACCGCCGCTGCTCCATCTACCCCTACCGTCCACTGATGTGCAGGGTCCACGGTCTGCCAGTGCAGTTCACCGTCGAGCAACCGCAGGACAGGGATATCCCCGAACGGGTAATCACCTGGTGCGATATGAATTTTCCCGGTTTGGACTGGGAAAAGACAGACGAGAACAACTGCATCAGAATCGCAGGCGGGGATGAGCCGTTCATCGATATGGGCGCATTAAACGGGGAACTCGAAGAACTCAACACCCGGTACAGGGAAACAGCCTCGTTTCTGGAGAGCTTCAGTTCAGAAGCAGGAGAAGCGTCACCGGTGTCTTACGGTCGGTATTCTATTCTCAGCCTTCTTTGAGGGTGCATCAGCTTCCGGCCTGGGCGTCCCAGTACTTGAGTCCCTCAAGAACTCCCGCTGCGTGGTTTCTCTTGCAGAAGTAGATGCTCGCGTGTCTCCGCAGCTGTTCCAGCTCATCTTCATAGTTGCTGACGACAATCCCCCGCATCCTGCCGTAAAGCATGTCACGATCGTTTCCCGAGTTTCCGGCTGTATAAATCCGGTGCATGGGAATCTTCCACTTGCGCGAGATGTAACGGATCGCATGCCCCTTGGATGCCCGGTAAGGCAGGATATCGAGATACGCTCCGTGGGAGAAGACGAGGTTGTAGGCAAGCTTGGCTTTAGCCAGCTCGTTGTGGACAAGGGGAAGCGCCTCTTCGGGATCAAGGGAACTGTCCAGGTCGTAGCTCACCTTGAAGTCGCGCTGTGCGGCGGGATTCTTCTGCAGTGAGAGAAAGGGGAGATTCTGCAGGGCTTCACGAATTTTCTGCACCTTCCAGTTTCTCCTGATACGGGACTTCCAGCCCTTGTCGTAGAGCTTGAGCTCGTTGTAGTAGATCTCTGTCCCCACCGAAGCAATAACAATATCGACATCTCTGACGCCGTGCTCCTCGAGAACCGCCATTGCCGAATCGCAGTCCCGCCCGGTGGCAACTCCGAATCCGAGTCTTCCGCGGCTGCGCCCGATGTACTCGAGCAGCTCGGGCAGAGCTTCGTCATCCCCGAGCAGGGTATCGTCTATATCCGTGATGAGCAGCTTCTCTATCTGATCAAACCGCTTGCCGATGCTCTGCACCTCCTTATCAACGAGCTGATAGGAGTCCTCCTTTCTCAGCTGAGAAAGCCGTTCGAGGTAGCTGCGGCAGTGGTTCTCCCAGGCGTAGACCCGGCGGGTTGCATTCACTCCCTTTTCGGAGAGATCATTCCATACCGTCTGATCGGTGAGGATCATCTTGATTTTTTCAGCGATGCTCTGCGGCTCCGCAATATCGGCGAGCAGACCGCTGCCGCAGTTCTCGACGATATCGACAGGACCGCCCTTGTTGGTTGCAACGAAGGGTAGCCCGCAGGATGATGCCTCAATGAAGGTCAGGCCGAAGGTTTCCAGATAGGATGCGCTGACGAACACTCCCCGTTTCAGGGCTGCGATGCGGTAGAACTCCGGAACATCGCGTTCAGGGTCATGATGCTTGGGTATGGCCATTTTACCGTAGAGGTCGTACTTGTCCATCAGCAGAAGGATATCGGTGAGAACCTGCTGCTCCCCCTCCCCCATTTTGGTGATGTCATTGCGGATTCCGGCGTAGATCACCAGATTGGCAATCGCCTGCAGTTCCTTGTCGCGACCGTAGACTTCTATCAGACGGTCAATATTCTTCCGTGCATCAGGTCGGCAGAGGGTAAGAATCAGAGGTTTTTCCGGCTCGAAGTGGAAACGGCGCAGTTCATTCAGCGTCCGGTTATGCGCCTGCTTCACCTCTTCCCTGATCTCGCTGCCGGGCAGCTCGTAGTTGTAATAAGGGAAAAACTTGTCAAGCTCAAGCCCGGGAGGGATAACGGCATAACGGGGTATATCCCTATGCTCGTACTGCCCGTAGAGCTCCACCTGTTCGTAGCGGGTGCTCGCAATCACGAGATCAGCATTGGCAAGGACCTCCTCCTCGGTCTCTATTCTCGTTGCAATATCATAGCGCCTGACCGCATCTTCGTAGCTCATGCCGTTTGCAGTGAGGAAGGAGAGCTTGTTTTTCCCGAGAGAGTGCGCGGTGAAGATAAGTGGAATGCTGAATGTACGCGCTATCTGCGCTGCAACATAGCCGGCATCGGCGTAATGGCCGTGGACCGCGTCCGGGATGCGCCCGTGCGTACGGATGTACTCGATCAGCGCATCGGTATACTCGTCGAGATGCGGCCAGAGCTTTTCTTTCGGCAGGTATTTGAACCCCCCGCAGGGCAGACGGATAATAGACGCCTTATCGGTCAGCTGCTCCGTCTCAGCTCCGTAGGCGTCATTGACCCGTTTGTCTCTTATCAGACGGGTTGCGAGGTCGATCCGTTTTACCTCTGGCATGAGCGAAAGGTTGCGGACAAGGTCTATCACGTACCGTGTCTGCCCCCCGGTATCGGCATCCCGCCCGAATTCGATCTGCTCTCCCCGTACAAGGCCGTGAATGTTAACCATGAGAATATACATATTTTTTTTCCTTAGTATGCTAATGTACTATTCGGGCGCGGATCGCCCGAGAATTCTTTGATCGACAGCAGTGCACAACCGCTTATACTACACTACTGAATCCTAAAAAACCAATACTACTCAGTAAATATACACTATTTCTCTCTAAATGAAAATCCTTCTGCACGACTTACACGTGATTTCATACAGTAAATAACGCACACTTTTATTCGTATACTAACTATTATCCTTGACATACTGCCATTCATTGCGCCATACTGCTGGAATAAGGGGCGATGATGTGCGGTTTTCAGCGCGCACTCATGCGTCTTGCGGTTTGTGTCGGGGGTGCGGTATGTATGCAGGCAGAGGTTTTGAGGTATCCGAACTGGGAGATGTCGATATTTTTCTCCATGAGGGATACTACCACTTGTTTCATCTCGTCCTTCCGAACCATGATTACATTGCCCACGCCGTCAGCCGGGACGGGCTTCTATGGCGGCGGGTGCGTAACGCGCTGTTTATCGGCGAACCAGGCGATTGGGACGATGACATGCTGTGGACGATGCATGTAAGCAACGATCCTGACTGGCCGTCAGCGTTCAGGATGTTCTACACCGGCATATCACGGAAGGAGGAGGGCAAGATCCAGCGTATCGGCCTTGCCAGGTCCACCGACCTCTACCACTGGGAAAAGGTCTCCTCCATCCACTACCCGCTCTCCATAACCGGACCCCACTACGAATCGTCAATCGAAGAGGGGCGTCACTGGGTCAGCTGCAGGGACCCGTTCTTCTTTCAGGATGAGGG
>CAYSRK010000028.1:0-3384 GCA_964433385.1 uncultured Spirochaetales bacterium | reverse complement strand
TGAACCCGGGGTAGTTGGAAACCTGGTGGGTTGTGGCGACATACCCTCCGGGAAGGGCTGTGTCCACAACGATGGTCTTCACATGCGCCTGGGCGAGGTAGATGCCGGCTGTAAGACCGGCCGGTCCGCCGCCAAGCACCGCCACATCGGTCTGAGTCTCAAAGGGGGTAACCGCCGCATGGGCCTCTGCCCGCTCCTCCTCGGTAAGCAGCGCATCAAGGTTTCTCATAAGGTCCGAGCGCAGCACCCCTCCGGTAAGCTTGTCACCGACCGGAGTGCCGTGTTCGTAGAAAAGCACCGTCGGTGAGCCGGTAACATCCAGACTCGCCGCAAGCTCACGGTTGCCCTGCCGGAATATCTTGATGAAGGGTATGAATTTACCGTAGATCTTACTCAGTGCGTCATACTTTGCCGCTAACGCCTCGCATGGCGGGCACTCGGTCGAGTAGAAGTCGACAACCGCCCGGGGCTGGTCAAGCACTTCCTTCTGAAATTCGTCAGCATTGATCTCTTTCATATACTCTGTCATTACAGTTCTCCTCGTTATGTATAGGTATCAGCTTTCTCCAGCTGAATGTCTGCATGGTCCGGTTAACGATCGGCAGCCTCTGAGGTCTGCAGATCGTTGAAGTAAAGGGAGAGTCCGAGTCCGAGAAGCTCCCGGACCGGCCGGCAGTCAGGAGACTGAATCCTCCCGGTCCTGTTCTTCGCCACGGAACCGCAGCCGCCCCCGCAGGCAAGCTGCAGTGAGCACCCGGCGCACTCCGGAATGGTGGTAACGTCCCGCTCCTCCCATTCGTCGATTATCTCATCGCGCCTGGTCACCTCAGGATAAAAGGTTCCGAGAGCCTCACCCTCCTTTCCCACCGTGGCGGTGCAGGAGTAGATTCTTCCCGAGAAATCGAAAGCCCATTCTGTCTTGCAGGCGGGGCAGGAATCGTAGAGCGGGTTCGGCAGCTCCCCGTTTTCAAAGATGAACTTTGAGATGGAGAACGCCGGACGGTGAAACGCGAGAAAGTCCGGCTTTTGCTTGATCAGCGCGTAGATATCCTCGTACAGCGAAAGACGGTCGTAGAGCTTCTGCTGGTCAGACTGGCAGAAGTGCAGTTCGTAGTTTCGGCCAAGCTGGGTTTTGAACAGCTTGTTGGCAGTCCAGCCCCTGGCGACGGCAAAGTCGGCAAGTTCGCCCAGGTAGGGAAGGTTCTCCCGGTCGACAACGACACGGAGATTGACCGGGAAACCGGCCTCAAGGGCAGCATCAATACCTTCGGCAATCTGGGAAAAAGTGCCGGCCCCGCCTTTGAGCATCCTGCGGGCGTTGTGGACCGATTCAGGTCCGTCCAGGGTGACCTGCACCTCCCGGATAAAACCCTTGCTCAACAGGGGAATATAGGAGGCGAGGGTGTACCCGTTGGTGACGAAGGCCAGTCCGAGCGAACGGGCAGCCGCTTCCTCGACGATCTTGGCGATATTCGCCTTCGGTGCCCGACCCGGCAGCAGCGGCTCACCGCCGAAGACGGTAATATAGATATTCCTGCCGGCGAACTCACGGTCGATGTAGGCAAAAAAAGCCTCAATCACCTCCGGATGCTCCATCTCGGTTGTATGTTCGTACCCCTCCTGATAGCAGTAGGTACAGGCAAAGTTGCAGAAGTAGGTCGGCACGTAGAATATCTGGACCTCATCCGAATCCCTTGCATCAATGAAGTCGAGGTACCCGCGGTTATAGCGGCGGCGTTCCTCCTCAGGGTCGACAAGGTACCCCTTTTCCCGGAACTCCTCGATATCAGAAAGGTTCCCGCTCTCAAGTTCAGCCGCCTTTTCGGCAGTGAGAATGTCAGCCTGCCGGCTGAGCGGATTTACAATAAACCACTCATCCGAATTCTTGAGCCGACCGACTATGTTATGTTTCGATAATTCCATCAGAATCTCTTCCTCTGCATGCCTGGAGTGAAAGTGGAGCATGCGGCCCCCTCATGGGAGCAGGCCGCATGCTGCCGGGATTCCTAGTCGTGACAACCTGCCACCACAACAGAATTTTTTGCGCAGCACTGGGCTACGGCCTTGGGTTCAGCAGGTTTCCTGTTCACGAGTGATCTCATTCACATTACCTCCTTACCTTGGATTCTTCGCAGACCCGGGCGTTAAGCTTCAGACCTGCATTCAGACCGTTGGAATCGACGATCCGCGGTCTATCCGTTACAGCTGCATCTGCCTGCAGAGGGTTTATACCCCACAAGCGTCCAGCTGGCAACTTCAATGCTTCCCTTAGGATAGGGATTGCTCTCCTCGAGAATCCGCACATCGGAAAAACCGGCTTTTGAGAGCTGCGAGGCGTAGACGCTGCGCGTCACCGACCCGGCCCAGCATTCGGCTACCGCCTGCGGATCGCTGCGGTACTGTTCAGGGACCGGCTCCGTGGAGTAGATGTCGCTTACGACAAAACGTCCGCCGGGTTTGAGAATCCTGAATATTTCATTCCAGACCGCCTGCTTGTCGTCGGCGTGGTTTATGGTGCAGTTCGAGATGACAAGGTTGACCGTCTCATCCCCGAGGGGCAGACTTTCAAGGTTGGTCCTGACGAATCTGACATTGGGGACCCCGAGCTTTTCGGCCTGCTTGCGGGCTTTCTGCAGCAT
The DNA here is from genome assembly GCA_964433385.1 of uncultured Spirochaetales bacterium. Taxonomy (GTDB): domain Bacteria; phylum Spirochaetota; class Spirochaetia; order JABMQR01; family JABMQR01; genus M55B182. The sequence continues at coordinate 745 of CAYSRK010000028.1, read as the reverse complement.
ACCATCCGAGATATCGAGACCGTAGACAAACCCCTTCGGCCCGACAGATTCGGCGAGGCGGAGCACATCAGTACCGCGTCCGCTGCCGAGGTCGACGCAGACCTCACCCTCGGCGGCATCGCTGTGGTTGACAGCTCCGCCGCAGGAGAGACAGCAGCTTGTCTCGGCGAGCTCCGAGTAGCGGATATTGATTGCTTCGTGCACCTGAATAGGCATAGTTGACTCCTTGCATTACCGTATTTTGTTGTTTTCTGTTATATTACCTGAAGCAGAATGTTCAGGCCGTCCTGGACCGCAGCCCGCTGTTCGTCAGTCAGCTGGGAGAGAAGACGGGCTTCACACCGTTTTTTCTCCTGCAGAATTTCCTCGTAGCAGACTGATCCGGTATCGGTGAGAGAGAGGGTGAGGAAACGCCGGTCAGCAGGGTCTGCTGCACCCCGGATGAATCCCCGCTGCATCAGACCGCCAACGACCCTGCTGGCCCGTGAAGGAGAGATACCCAGTCGGGATGCGAGTTCTTTGGACGTCAGCGCCCCGAGATGGGCAACCGTGGTTATGCAGGCTACCTCGCCAAGAGAGAGCTGGTAGGCCCTGCCGATTTCATCCCCGAAGCTGCACCGTTTTTTCAGTTCAAGAATCTCTTCAATCATCTTGGTATCTCCGCGACTGCGCCCGCATGATTATTGGTTGCCAATAGCAACAGTTGCTTATGACAATTAAACACAAGTTTACAAATAAGTCAATA
>CAYSRK010000027.1:0-2310 GCA_964433385.1 uncultured Spirochaetales bacterium | reverse complement strand
TTACGGGTAAAAAAAACCAGCCACCGGTATCAGTGTGCGGTACGCTCTCTATCATGCAGACAGATCTGCGGTTTGTCAACTGAAACTTCCTTCCACCTGCCGTTGCCTCCGGAGCCTGTCCGCAGTAGAATCAGTACATGCACAGAGAAACCGGATCTATGATGAAACGTTTTGAATCACCCTTCGGGCCCCTCTATATCGCTGCAGACAGTGAGGGAAAACTTATATGGTGCGATGCAGACCCGCCGCCGCCCGAGTGGGAGTGCAGGAAAGACGACGGAGCATGCCGGGCAGCTGCAGAGAAGCTGGGTGCCTACTTCAGCGGCAAGGTAACTGCCTTCTTTGACGTGCTCCCCGTTCAGGATGAAAAACCGCGCACCTTCGCTGAGTGCGTGCTCCGTAGTATCGAAGCCCTGCCCTACGGAACCACAGCAAGCTATGCTGCGATCGCGGAAGCATGCGGGAACAGGCGGGCAGCCCGGGCTGCCGGAACCGCGGCCGCCGCCAACAGAACCCTGATCGCCGTCCCCTGCCACCGGGTCGTACCCGCAGCCTTTGCAGCCGGAGAGAAACCGCTGACGTGCAAGTCGGTCGGCAGCTACCGCCTCGGCAGCAGGACAAAGGCCGCTCTCCTGGAGCTTGAGCGCAGGGCGCTACGCGCTCCAGATACCCAGCGCTGAGAGCTGGGCAACGCACTGCTGCTCCCAGCCCCGGTTGGCCGCAGGACTTGCCGGGCTTGGGTGAAGCACTGAGCTCACCTTCACCGTCCACCCTCCCCCATCTCCGGCTGAGGCTGGGGTACCGCGCTCCATCGCCTCAACGGTCCTGATAATCTGCCGCTCGGCATACGTTCCGATTCCGACGACCCATTCCGGCCTGAGAATTCCGATGACTTTGGCCAGATGGCGGTCGCAGGCCGCCTCCAGCGGTCCGCGCTCCTGTGCGGTCAGCTTATCGGGAGTGATGTTCCTGCCGGAATCCTCCATGAATACCAGAGGACAGTAGTTCAGGACGGCATGGTCGCTGAAGAAAGCGGCAGGGGTACCGAAACGGCGCTGCATCAGCGACCAGAGCCTGCGTCCGCTCACCTCGCTCCTCGTGCATGCGTACCCGGTCACCGGACGTTTCGGATGCTCATGCTCCGGCCTCCCGATCGGGGCATCGATGGCCAGCCATTGCGTGACTGCCGGTATCTCCCCGAAGGGAATACCCGTCTGCACCATACCCCAGGGACCGGGATTCATCCCGAGAAACAGAACACGCCTTCGCCCGGTGATATACCGGCAGAGGTACTGTTGATAGGGTTTGAAGGCATAGCTGAGCGTATTGTAGATCCACCGGCGCTCCGGTCTGAAGCTGATCTGATCGAGCGTTTCTGCAAGGTCCCTCGCCGCAGCTGCAAGCCCCTGAGCAGCCGGCTGCTCAGGGGCAGAAATCGGCAGCGTCATTCGGCGGACTGCAGGCGGCCTGGCGACCCCCGTACGGGCAGATTCGGCCATAGACTAATCCCGGCTGGTGGTTTCGGCCTTGCTGCGATGACGCTCCGGCCGGTACCAGATATGCTTCGCCTGGGCGAAGGAGCGGCGCCGGGAGATGATCAGGAATGAGAAGACGACGAAGAGCATATAGATGAAACTGATCAGGACCGCCAGCCAGAACAGGGCAGGATTGTTCCGGCTTACGCTGTAGGCGGGAAGATTGATCGAGAGAATCAGCGGTATGGCGAAAATGAAGGTCAGCCCGGTGGAATACATGTAGTCCGATGCAACCGGAGTCTCGAATTCCGGGTCGATAACCCGCAGCAGTGCCAGACCGGTCGGCATGGTCCCCGTCGAGGCACCGAAGATGACGAGGGCGCGGTGAAACTGATGGTCGACGAACAGGCGCGAACAGATCCACGGGAGGGTGTAGAAGGCCATCAGCCCTCCCACGAGGCAGAGTATCAGGATCGGCAGCCAGTACTGGCCGACAACCACCAGGGATATCGCCGCAATGGATGCGGTGACCATCAGGTCGACCGAGATGCCGGATATCCGGTTCATCGTACCGTTGTCGACAACGTAGTGAACACCGGCTTTCTTCAGCACCTCCTTGACCGCCATTGCGGTCATCGCGGAGAAGACAAAGTTGATGCCCCAGAGGTTGACGGCGAGCTCTGTTCCCAGATTGCCCAGCAGGCCGAAACTGAGAAGGTAGGTGCCGAACACGAATGCCCCGTTGAAGGTAAGCGAGTCTATCGCCTCGGTCTCCGTGCTGAGGCTCGCCCCCCGCGGACGGCGGGTATCACGGCCGAGGATTCCGCTTCTGACC